>NZ_JBEXJK010000105.1:0-21530 GCF_040609095.1 Kitasatospora sp. NPDC004799 | reverse complement strand
GCCGACCGCCCAGCCCACCGCGGCCCAGCCGGGCGGCGGCGCGGACCAGCCGCCCGCCATGGTCCCGGCCAAGCCCGTGGCGCACCCGTTCCCGAAGAACATGCACGTCAACGGCAAGATCTTCTTCAAGGACGGCAACGAGGACTACGTGTGCTCCGGCACCGTCGTCTCCGACCCGGCCAACCCGGGCAAGAGCAACCTGGTGTGGACCGCCAGCCACTGCCTGCACGGCGGCAAGGGCAACAAGTACTACACCGACATCACCTTCGCCCCGGCCTTCAACAGCAACGGCGTGCTGAGCAACGGCAACAAGCAGGCCAAGCTGGAGGACGCCGAGCCGTACGGCGAGTGGACCGCCACCTCCGGCATGGTCTCGCCGCAGTGGACCGCCGAGGCCGACCCGGAGAAGGGCGGCCCGTGGAGCCAGTACGACTTCGGGATCATCAAGGTCGCCAACCCCAACCCTGGCGGCAAGTCGCTGGAGGAGACCGTCGGCGGCTCCGTCCCGCTCTGGTTCAACGCCCCGCGTGACCAGGTCGGCGCCGTCAGCAACTACGGCTTCCCGGAGGGCAAGCCCTTCGACGGCGTGGAGCTGGAGCACTGCGACGGCGGCAAGCCGGCCAAGAAGACCGGCGACCCGAGCCGCCCGGCGATGCTGGTGATCGGCTGCAACATGACCGGCGGCAGCAGCGGCGGCGGCTGGTTCACGACCAAGGACGGCAAGCCGGCCCTGGTCAGCGACACCTCCATCGGCAACGGCGCGAACACCTACGAGGCCGGTCCGTACCTGGAGGACGTGGCCCAGCACATGTTCGAGTACTTCTCGAAGAAGGCCAAGTGATCCACCGGTGATCCGGTAGTCCGTTGATCCACTTGATCAGATGATCGGGTAGTCCGGGGGCCGCGGCTGAACCAGCCGCGGCCCCCGGCTTTCCGGCCCCGCTCCACCGCCCGCCCCACCGCCTTTTTCCGCCGCCCGGGCCGCTCCTCCTACAATCGGCCCCATCATGAGCGCCACACTCGTAGTCAAGGACCTCAGCGCCGGCCACGGCGAACGCACCCTCTTCTCCGGCCTGGACCTGGTCGTCGCCCCCGGCGACGTGATCGGCCTGGTCGGTGTGAACGGCGCCGGCAAGTCGACCCTGCTGCGGCTGCTGGCCGGCCTGGACACCCCCGAGGGCGGCTCGCTGCGGCTGAGCCCGGCGAGCGCCAACGTCGGCCACCTGCCGCAGGAGCCGGAGCGGCGCGAGGGCGAGTCGGTGCGCGACTTCCTGGCCCGCCGCACCGGTGTCGCGGCCGCGCAGGCCGCGCTGGACGAGGCCACCGAGGGCCTGGTCGAGGGCCGGGCGGGCGCCGACGACGCGTACGCGGCGAGCCTGGACCGCTGGCTGGACCTCGGCGGCGCCGACCTGGAGGAGCGCGCCGAGGAGGTCGCCGACTCGCTCGGGCTGAAGGTCTCGCTGGACCTGCCGATGACCGCCCTGTCCGGCGGCCAGGCCGCCCGGGCCGGCCTCGCCTCGCTGCTGCTCTCCCGCTACGACGTCTTCCTGCTCGACGAGCCCACCAACGACCTCGACCTGGACGGCCTCGAGCGGCTGGAGTCCTTCGTCAAGGGCCTGCGCGCGGGCACCGTGCTGATCAGCCACGACCGCGAGTTCCTGGCCCGCACCGTGACCAAGGTGCTGGAGCTGGACCTGCACCAGCAGCAGGTCAACCTGTACGGCGGCGGCTACGAGGCGTACCTGGAGGAGCGGGCGGTGGCCCGCCGGCACGCCCGCGAGGAGTACGAGGAGTACGCCGACACCAAGGCCGGGCTGGAGGCCCGGGCCCAGATGCAGCGCAACTGGATGGAGCACGGCGTCCGCAACGCCCGCCGCAAGGGCGGCGACAACGACAAAAACGCCAAGGCGAAGCGCACCGAGTCCACCGAGAAGCAGGCCTCCAAGGCCCGGCAGACCCAGCGGATGATCGAGCGGCTGGAGGTGGTCGAGGAGCCGCGCAAGGAGTGGGAGCTGCGGATGGAGATCGCCACCGCGCCGCGCTCCGGCTCGGTGGTCGCCACCCTGCGCGGGGCGAGCGCCCGGCGCGGCGACTTCGCCTTCGGCCCGGTGGACCTCCAGATCGACTGGGCCGACCGGGTCGCCATCACCGGCGCCAACGGCGCGGGCAAGTCCACGCTGCTGGCCGCCCTGCTCGGCCGGCTGGAGCTCGACGGCGGCAGCGCCTCGCTGGGCTCCGGCGTGGTGGTCGGCGAGGTGGACCAGGCGCGCGGGCTGTTCCTCGGCGGGGAGCCGCTGGCGGAGGCCTTCGCCGCCGCCGTACCGGAGCTCTCGCCGGAGGAGGTGCGCACCCTGCTGGCCAAGTTCGGCCTCAAAGCGGTGCACGTGCTGCGCCCGGCCGACACCCTCTCCCCCGGCGAGCGCACCCGGGCCGCGCTGGCGCTGCTGCAGGCCCGCGGGGTCAACCTGCTGGTGCTGGACGAGCCCACCAACCACCTGGACCTGCCCGCGATCGAGCAGCTGGAGTCCGCGCTCGCCTCGTACACCGGCACCCTGCTGCTGGTCACCCACGACCGGCGGATGCTGGACGCGGTGACGGTGAACCGGCGGATCGAGGTCCTGGACGGGCGGGTGCACGAGCACTGAGCCGCCCCTGACCGTCCACCCCGGCCCACCACCGACCCGCCGCCTCCGCCCCCGCCACCGCTGCCGCCACCGACCGGCGAATGGTCTCTACCTCTTCCCGGACGGACCGTCATGTGCTGTGCTGTCCGCCATGGTTGACAGCACAGACAGCGCCGTGGCGGGGACGTCCCACCCGACCGTCCCGCTCACGCCCATGACGGTGCCCGCCCACGAGGCCGAAGACCGCAGCAGGTCCTTCCACGAGGTGATGGCCCGGCGCCGCACCGTCCGCGACTACTCCACTCGCCCGATCCCGGAGGGGGTGGTCGAGTGGGCGATCCGGACCGCAGGCACCGCGCCCAGCGGTGCCCACGTCCAGCCCTGGCGGTTCGTGGTGATCACCGACCCGGAGCGCAAGCGGCGGCTGCGCGAGGCCGCCGAGGCCGAGGAACGCGAGTTCTACGGCCACCGGGCGTCGGCGGAGTGGCTGGCCGCGCTCGCCCCGATCGGCACCGACTGGCGCAAGCCGTTCCTGGAGGACGCGCCGGCCGTGATCGTGGTGTTCGAGGTGCACAAGGGCCCCGACTCGCCGCGCCCGTACTACACCAAGGAGTCGGTGGGGATCGCGGTCGGGCTACTGCTGGCCACGCTGCACCAGGCCGGGCTGGCCACGCTGACCCACACCCCGAGCCCGATGAAGTTCCTCAACGAGGTGTGCGACCGCCCGGCGGAGGAGCGCGCGGCGTACGTGATCCCGGTCGGCTACCCGGCCGAGGGGGCGCGCGTACCGGACCTGCGGCGCAAGGAGCTCGACGAGGTGATGGTCCGGCTCTGACGCGCCGGGGCACGCACCGGGCGCGACCGGGCACGACCGGGCGCGCACCGGCCGGGCGCGCCCGCCGCCCGGGGCACCGAATGGTGACAGGTCCCGGCCAAGGACATAATCGCCGTCATGAGCCGAGCACAGCCACGGTCCTGTGGCCTCGCCCCACCGGCCGTGGAGGTGACCGCCGGGCGGCCGCCGGAGCGGCTGCGGCTGCCCGGCGGCCTCTGGCTGCGGCGCCGCCGCAGCACCCACGCGGCGGCGCTGAACCGGGCCGTCCGCGCCAACCTGGACCACCTGCGGCCCTGGATGGAGTGGGCGGCCGAGGCCCCCTCCCGGGCCCGGACCGCCGAGCTGACCCGGGCCGGCGCGGCCGCCTGGGAGGCCGGCACCGACTTCATGTACCTGGCCGGCCTGGACGCCGAGCCCGGCGGCGTGATCGGCGCCTTCGGCCTGCACGGGCGGATCGGCCCGGGCGCGCTGGAGATCGGCTACTGGGTCGCCACCGGGCACGTCGGCCGCGGCATCGCCACCGCCGCGGCCGGGGCGCTCACCGAGGCCGCGCTGGCGCTGCCCGGGATCACCCGGGTGGAGATCCACTGCGACCAGGCCAACGGCGCCAGCGCGGCCGTCCCGCGCAAGCTCGGCTACCGGCTGGACCGGATCGCCGAGGCCGCCGTCCGGGCTCCGGGCGAGACCGGACGGCAGCTGGTGTGGGTGATGGAGCGCTGACCGCGGGCCTCACCTCAGGCCGTCCGCCGCAGGCTGTTCGCCGCAGGCCGTCCGCCGCAGGCCGTCCGCCGCAGGCCGTCCGCCGCAGGCTGTTCGCCGCAGGCCGTCCGCCGCAGGCCGTCCGCCGCAGGCCGTTCGCCGCAGGCCGTCAGTAGCGCCCGCCGGTCGCCGCCGGGAGCGCGTCCAGCTCGGCCAGGTCCGCCGCCGAGAGCTCGATCCCGGCCGCGCCCACGTTGTCCACCAGGTAGCGCGGCGTCCGGGTGCCCGGGATCGGGAAGACGTACCGGCCCTGCGCCAGCACCCAGGCCAGCGCGACCTGCGCGGGAGTGGCGCCGATCCGCTCGGCGACCGCCCGGACCGTCCCGACCAGCTCCAGGTTGGCCTTCAGCGCGTCCTGCTGGAAGCGCGGCAGCCGGCGGCGGAAGTCGTCGGCGGGCAGCTCGTCGAAGGAGGTGATGCCGCCGGTCAGGAAGCCCCGGCCGAGCGGCGAGAACGGCAGGAAGGCGATGCCCTGCTCCTCGGTGTACGGCAGCACCTCGGCCAGCACGTCCCGGGTCCAGAGCGACAGTTCGGACTGCACCGAGGCCACCGGGTGCACCGCCTGCGCCCGCTTGATCTCCTCGACCGTCGCCTCGGAGAGGCCGATGCTCCGCGCCTTGCCCGCCGCGACGGCCTCGGCGAACGCGCCCCAGGTCTCCTCGATCGGGACGTCCGGGTCGACCCGGTGCAGCTGGTAGAGGTCGACGTGGTCGGTGCCCAGCCGGCGCAGGCTCTCGTCGATCGAGCGGCGCACGTGCTCGGGCCGGCCGTTGCGCTCCTGCTGGCCCGCGCCACCCGGCACGATGCCCACCTTGGTGGCCAGGAAGGCGCGCTCCCGGTACGGGCCGGCCAGCGCGGCGCCGACCACCTCCTCGTTGGTGTACGGGCCGTACATGTCGGCGGTGTCGATCAGGCCGACGCCGAGGTCCAGCGCCTGCCGGATCACCCGGACCGAGTTCTCGTCGTCCCGGTTCCGCACGTCGTAGGCCCAGGTCATGCCCATGCAGCCGAGACCGATGACGCCGATCTCCGGTCCGCCGGTACCGAACGGGGCGTTGCGCATGACGGTGCTCCCATCGTGATTCGTGTGGTGGTGCGTGCAGTGGTTCGCGCGGTGGTGCGCGCAGTGGTTCGAGCGGTGGTTCGCGCGGTGGTGCGTGATCAACGCGTTCAGCTTTCACCTTGGAGTGCACTCAAGGTCAAGCCCTTTCGGTGTCGAGCCCCTTCGGTACGGACCTCCGGTATGACCATCGGCCCGCCATGGGGCGCGAGCGGGGCGCGCGGTTCCGCTTTCACCACCCAGTCCCCGGGCACCGGGCGTCAACCTCCGTTGTTCGCCCCCGGATGTTTCACCGGGCCACCACAGGTGACCGCCCGTCAAACCGGCGCGCGGGGGCCCGTTCACCGCCCCCCGCACCACCGGGCACCGTCGGTCCGGCCTTGGCGGGGATCACCGCCGCGGTCGACGCTCTGTGCACCGCCGACCACCGTGGCCGGCCGTCACGGAGGGAAACCCATGTCGATCCCGCGCACCCGCACCGCCGTCGTCGCCCTGCTCGCGGCCGCCGCCACCGCCCTCGCCGTCCCGGCCCAGGCCGCCGGCGGGCACCGCGCGGCCGGCCGCTTCGACGACGGCGGCTTCGAGAATCCCAAGGCGCCGGCGAACGCCTTCGCGACTCTGTCCGCCGGGCAGGCCCTCGGCCCGTGGCGGGTCACGGCGGGCAGCGTCGACCTGACCGGGGCGGGCTTCTGGCAGACCGCCGAGGGCGACCAGTCGGTGGACCTCAACGGCAACGCCGCCGGCAGCATCGCCCAGACCTTCACCACCGTGCCCGGCACGACCTACTCGGTGACGTACGCGCTGGCCGGCAACCCGGCGGGCCCCACCCCGGTGCGGACCGGCGTGGCCCGGATCGACGGCCAGGACTTCCAGTCCTTCTCCTTCGACGTCACCGGCCGGACGCGTGCCGCGATGGGCTACGTGGGGCGGCAGTTCACCTTCGTCGCACAGAACGCCAGCACCACGCTGGGCTTCACCAGCACCGTGGCCGGGGCGTACGGGCCGGTGATCGACGACGTGCAGGTCAAGGAGTGCAAGGGCTGTTGCGGCTGACCGGCCGGGTGGCCGCGCGGCGGCGGGCCACCGCCGCCTTAACGGCGCCTCAAACCTGCCTCCGGCGAGGCGTCCGGGCCCGGGAAGTGCTTGACGTGCACAGCTGGTCTAGTCCAGTTTGATGCTCAGCACCGCGCTCCCCCACCGGACCACCCCCAAGGCCGCCGCCCGCCCCGTGTCTCCCCCCTCGCGGCGCGGGCGGCCACCACGTCCCCGAGAGGCACCCCCATGCCCAGCGCGCCCCAGCACGCCCCCACGCACCGCCGCCCCGCCCGCCGGACCACCCTGCTGAGCCTCGCCGCCGCCACCGCGCTCGCCGCCGGCGGACTGGCCGCCCTCGCCGGGAACGCCGGTGCCGCCGACGGCAACCTGCTCGCCAACGGCGGACTGGAGAGCGGCGCGGTCGGCCCGTGGAGCTGTTCCGCCGGCACCGGCAGCGTGGTCGACTCCGGTGCGCACAGCGGGACGTACGCGCTCAAGGGGGCGGTGGGCGCGAGCGACACCGCGCAGTGCGGCCAGACCGTCAGCGTCCGGCCGAACACCGCGTACACCCTCAGCGCCTGGGTGCAGGGCCAGTACGTCTACCTCGGCGCCACCGGCAGCGGCGTCACCGACCCGGCCGCCTGGACCGCCGGCGGCACCGACTGGCGGCAGCTGTCCACCGGCTTCACCACCGGGCCGACCACCACCAGCGTCACGGTGTACCTGCACGGCTGGTACGGGCAGGGCGGCTACCTCGCGGACGACATCGCCCTGACCGGCCCCGGTGGCGGCGATCCGACGACGCCGGCGCCGAGTTCGACCCCGCCGAGCCCGACCGGCACGCCCACGGGTACCCCGACCGGCACCCCCGCGCCGAACGCCGCGCTCCCGGTCGCCCCGTACATCGACATGGGTGCCTGGCCCACCCCCTCGATGCCCGACCTGGCCAGGGCCGGCGGCCTCAAGGGCTACACGATGGGCTTCGTCACCGGCGTCGGCTGCAAGGCCAGCTGGTTCAACGCCTACGACCCGCGCGCCGGCTGGGCCAAGGACCAGGTGGACGCGCTGCGCGCGGCCGGCGGCGACGTCAAGGTCTCCTTCGGCGGCGCCGCCGGCACCGAACTCGCCGCCGCCTGCACCACGGTGGACGCGCTGTTCGCCGAGTACGACGCCGTGGTGAAGGCCTACGGCCTGCGCTACGTCGACTTCGACATCGAGGGCGCGGCCATCGCCGACACCGCCGCCAACGAGCGCCGCTCCGCCGCGCTCGCCAGGCTCCAGCAGGCCCACCCCGGCCTCAAGGTCTCCTTCACCCTGCCCGTGCTGCCCGAGGGCCTGACCTCGGAGGGCGTCGCGATCGTCAAGTCCGCCCGGGACGCCGGGGTGGCCGTGGACGTGGTCAACATCATGGCGATGGACTACTACCGGAGCGGGACGGACTACGGCAACGCCGCCGTACAGGCCGCGCAGTCGCTGTTCGGCCAGCTCAAGGCGCTCCACCCGGCGAAGACCGACGCCCAGCTGTGGGCCATGGTCGGCGTCACCCCGATGATCGGCGAGAACGACGACCACCAGGTCTACGACCAGGCCGACGCCCGGCAGCTGCTCGCCTTCGCCCGGCAGAACCACCTCGGGATGCTCTCCTTCTGGGACGCCACCCGGGACGCCAACGCCTGCACCGGCGGCTCGCTGTCCAAGTGCACCAACATCCCGCAGCAGCCGTACGAGTTCGCGAAGATCCTCGGCGGGTACGCGGGCTGACCCGGGCGCCCACCGGCGGAAATTGGCATCTCATCGTCCCGGACCGTCGATTACAGTCCGTCCCACCTGTACGGCACGAGGGGGCGGACATGACGGTCCGGGACGACCACGACCAGCTGATCACCATCCATCCGGCGAGCGGCGCCGCGTGCGCCGCCAGTGGCCTCGCCTCCTCCGAGAGCCTCACCACCTCCGATAGCCTCAGCGCCTCCGAGAGCCTCACCGCCGAGGAACTCGCCGCGTTCAGCCGCACCCTCGGCCGGCTGCGCGCGCTGCCCGCCCACGACCGCACCCGGCTGCACGCCGAGCGGCAGCTCAGCTCCTTCGTCATGGAAAGCCGCAAGCGCCGCCGCCAGGAGGCCCGGCAGGCCGAGCGGCAGGCCGACGCCGAGCTGCTCGCCACCACCGCGACCGGCCGCCGGACCCGCCGTGAGGACGCGCCGCTGGCCGCCGACGGGCCCCGCGGACCGGTCGGCGAGCTGCGGATACCGCGCAAGTGCTACGTCTGCAAGCAGGCCTACCGCCAGGTCGACGGCTTCTACCACATGCTCTGCCCGGACTGCGCGGCCGACAACACCTCCCGCCGCGCCCTCGGCACCGACCTGCGCGGGCGCCGGGCGCTGCTCACCGGCGGCCGGGTGAAGATCGGCTTCCAGCTCGCCCTGATGATGCTGCGGGACGGCGCCGAGCTGATCGTCACCAGCCGCTTCCCGCAGGACACCGTCCGCCGCTTCCGCGCCGCCGAGGGCAGCGGGCGCTGGTGGGACCGGCTCACCGTCGTCGGCATCGACCTCCGCGACCCGCGCCAGGTCATCGGCCTGACCGACCGGTTGCACGCCGAGGAGCGTCCGCTCGACATCCTCGTCAACAACGCCGCGCAGACCCTGCGCCGCCCGCCGGAGTCGTACGCTCTGCTGGCCGCGGGCGAGCAGGACGCCCTGCCCGCCGCCGACCGCCGGGCGATCGGCCACGCCCCCGGGTTCCGGCCGGTCACCGGGCTCGCCCAACTGCCGTCCGGCGCCGGATCGTTGCTGGACTTCGCCGACGAGGCCGGGCTGCTGCCCGACCTCGCCCCCGCCAACTCCTGGTCCGCCACGCTCGGTTCGCTCGACCCGGCAGAGCTGCTGGAGACCCAGCTGGTCAACATGCTGGCCCCGGCCCTGCTCTGCGACCGCCTGCTGCCCCTGCTGCTGGCCTCCCCGCACCCGGCCCGCTACATCGTCAACGTCACGGCGGTGGAGGGCCGGTTCGCCGTCCGCAACAAGACCGCCCGGCACCCGCACACCAACATGGCGAAGGCCGCGCTCAACATGCTCACCCGCACCAGCGCGGCCGAACTCGCCACCCGGGGCGTCCACATGTGCGCCGTCGACACCGGCTGGATCACCGACGAGAACCCGGCCCCGAAGAAGGCCCACCTCGCCGCCCAGGGGTTCCGCACCCCGCTCGACATCGTGGACGGCGCGGCCCGCGTCTACGACCCGATCGTCCGCGGCGAGGCCGGGGACCCGGTGTCGGGGGTGTTCCTCAAGGACTACCGCGTAGCCGAGTGGTGACGCCCCTGGGCGCTGCGCCCGGCGCCCCCTGGCACCTGACGCCTGACACCTGACACCTGACACCTGAAGAAACCTTTCTTCGCGACCGTCGCCCACGCCCGCGCCCCCACTGAACACAGCCGCCGCTGCGCGAGAAGTCGACCCAGCCGACTTCTCGTGCAGGCCCTGCTCTCCCGAAGCGCGGAGGTCCACGCTCGGCAGGTCCGGGTCGATCGGCGTCGGCGGCGGGGTGCCCGGCCGCCCAGAAGGGGGTCCGGCCCGCTTCTGAGTGGGAACGGGTCCTGAGAACGGATCCACCTCCGCTCGCGGGTCGCCGACCCTCGGCGGCTGCTCAGTCCGGCGGGACGGCTGGGTCGATGATCCGATACCCCACGCCGGGTGTGGTGGCGATGACCGAGGGGGCGCCGATCTTGCGGCGCAGGCGGCTGATGGTCACCGTGACGGTGTTGGTGAACGGATCGGCGTGTTCGTCCCAGACCTGTTCGAGGAGGTTCTCCGTGCTGAGGAAGGCGGGGCTCGCGTTCAGGAGGGCTTCGAGTACCGCGAATTCCTTGACGGAGAGGTCGAGTTGGCGGCCGTCGCGGCTGGCGGTTCGGCGCATCGGGTCGAGTTCGATGCCCGCCGCGCTCAGGGTACGGGACCGGGCGGCGGGTCGGCGGCGGGCCAGGGCGCGGATGCGCAGGATGAGTTCGGGAAAGTGGAAGGGCTTGGCGAGGTAGTCGTCGGCGCCCAGGGTCAGGCCGCTGACGCGGTCACCGGGTGAGTCGGCGGCGGTCAGCATCAGGACCATCACGCGGCCGTCCCCCTCGGTGATCATCCGGCAGAGGGTGTCGCCGTGGATGCCCGGAAGGTCGCGGTCGAGCACGACGACGTCGTACGCGTTGACGTCCAGTTTGGCCGCGGCGTCGAGCCCGTCGTGGGCCACGTCCACGGCCATGCCCTGGTCGCGCAGTCCCTCGGCGACGACTTCGGCGAGGGGACGGGCGTCCTCTACCACCAGGACTCTCAACGCGCCACGACCCTCTCGGTGTTGGGAGATTCCGCCGTCGTCCCGCCGTCCGTACGGGGAAGGGTGACGGTGACGCGCAGGCCGCCGTCGGGGCGGGCGCGCAGGTCCAGGGTGCCATGGTGGGCCTGGGTGATGGCCGCGACGATGGAGAGGCCGAGGCCGCTTCCCCGGCCGGTGCCGGTCCGGTCGGCGCCAAGGCGGCGGAAGGGCTGCACGAGGTCCGCCACCCGCCGCTGGTCGAGGACCGGTCCGCTGGACTCGACGACGAGGGACACCGCGCCCGCGCCGTCTCCTTCGGCCCCTACCGCGACACTGAGCCAGCCCCCGGGGTCGTTGTGCGCGATCGCGTTGTCGACCACGTTGTCGACCGCGCGGCGCAGCAGCGTCCGGCTGCCCCACACCCACGCGGAGCCGTCGACCCGGTTTTCCCGCACGGTCAGGCCCTTGGCCACGATGTCCTCTGCCCGTCCGGTCAGGGCAGTCAGCGCGAGTCGGCCGAGGGTGAGGCGCGCCGAGTCGGTGAACTCGCCGTGCTGGGTGCGAGCCAGGACGAGGAAACCCTCCAGCAGCCGGTCCACCTGGTCGAGTTCGGCGCGCATCCGGGCGGCCAGCGTGGCCGTGGTCTCGGGCACTGGGCCCGGCTTGGCGAGGGCCACGTCCAGGGAGGCCCGCATCGTGGTGAGCGGGGTGCGCAGCTCGTGGGAGGCGTTGGCGACGAAGAGGCGCTGGGCGTCGAAGGAGCCCTCCAGGCGGCCGAGGAGGTCGTCGATGGTGTCGGCGAGGTCCTTCACCTCGTCGCCGGGCCCGCCGATGGCCAGGCGTTCGTGCAGGCTGTCGGCGGTGATCCGGCGGGTGGCCGCTGTCATCACGCGCAGCGGGCGCAGCACCCGGCCGGCGACGAACCAGCCGAGGCCGACCGAGATCACCGCCATGACGCCGAGGGCGATGGCGGAGCCGAGCAGGATCTGCCGGGACTGGGTGTCGTGCGCCTGGGCCAGCTGCTGCTCCAGATCGTCGATGCGGCCCTGGGCCTGTGCCGCCGTGGCTCGTTGATCGGTGCCGCCGTCGGGGGCGGTCTCGCTGGAGCGCGATCCGCCGGATGCCACCAGGGCCGCGATCGCGAGCAGCGCCGTTCCCGACAGCAGGAACAGCGTCACGTACAGGGCGGTGAAGCGGGTGCGGGCAGTGCCGCGGCGCAGGCCGAGCCGGGCAGCCAGGCCCGCGAGCCGTCGGGGCGGACCCCATTTCATCCGCGTGCTCCCCTCTCGCTACTGCACCAGGACACGTACCGGGCCAGGCTAAGCCGAGGCGCCTAACAGCGAGATGACAGTGGCCGTTCGGCCCCTGTAACGCGCTCCGTCGCAGGGTGGCGTCCATGCGCGATGAGAGCAAGAGCATGAAGGCGACGATCGAGGTCATCGGTCTGCGTAAACGCTTCGGGCCACGGCTGGCTCTGGACGGGATGACGTTCACCGTGCGGCCCAGGCGGGTGACCGGCTTCGTCGGCCCGAACGGCGCGGGCAAGTCCACCACCATGCGCGTGATCCTGGGACTTGACGCAGCTGAGGGAACGGCCCTGGTCGGCGGGGTGCCGTACCGCACCCTGCGCCGCCCGCTTCGGCATCTGGGGGCACTGCTCGACGCCTCCGCGCTGCAGCCGAGCCGCACCGCCCGCAACCACCTGCTGTGGCTGGCCCATTCACAGGGCGTGCCGACCCGACGGGTGGACGAGGTCATCGATCAGGCCGGCCTGGGCACGGCGGCCCGGCGCAAGGCCGGCGGCTTCTCGCTGGGCATGCGCCAGCGCCTGGGGATCGCGGCGGCGCTGCTCGGTGACCCGCCGGTGGTCATGCTGGACGAGCCGTTCAACGGCCTCGACCCCGACGGCATCGTGTGGATGCGCGGCTTCCTGGCGGAGCTGGCCCGGCAGGGCCGCGCTGTCCTGGTCTCCAGTCACCTGATGAGCGAACTCGAGGACACCGCGGACCATCTCGTGGTGATCGGTCGCGGCCGGGTCGTCGCGGACACCAGCGTGTCCGACCTGCTCGCCGAGGCGTCCGGCGGCCGGGTCACCCTGCGTACCTCCGCGCCTCCGCGCGCCGCCCAGGTCCTGCACGGTGCGGGCGCCACCGTTCTCGCCACCGGCCCCGACACCCTCGGCGTCACGGGCCTGCCCGACGAGGAGATCGTGGCCCTGCTCGCCCGGAACGGGGTGCCGTTCTCCCAGGTGTCCGCGCACCGGGCGACGCTCGAAGAGGCGTACATGGAGCTCACCCGGGACGCGGTGGAGTACCGGGGCATCCCGGCGGGGGAGACCGAGCGATGACCGCCACCCTCACCCCTCGCCCCCCGGCCACGAGACGCACTGAGCGGGGCGGGTTCCTCAGGGCGCTGCACGCCGAGTGGACGAAGTTCCGTACGGTACGCGGCTGGGTTCTCGCCATGGCGGGGGCGCTCCTGGTGACGATCGCGGTCGGCCTGCTCGGCACGGCCGCCCCCGCCCCCGGCGGTCGCGGCGCCGGCTCCGCCTCGTACCCGAAGGGCCCCGGCGGCGAGGCCGTCAATGACAGCTTCTACTTCGTCCACCGGACGCTCACCGGCGACGGCGCCCTCACCGTTCCCCTGCGGTCCCTGACCGGTGCGGCCGACACCGGGACCGGCAGGACGGCCCAGGGTGCCCAGCCCTGGGCGAAGGCGGGGATCATCGTGAAGGAGAGCCTCACCCAGGGATCCCCGTACGCGGCGGTCATGGCCACCGGCGGTCACGGCGTGCGCATGCAGTACGACTACACGCACGACATGGCGGGCCCTTCCGGCAAGGCCGCCCAGGAGTCCCCGCGCTGGCTGCGGCTGGTCCGCTCCGGTGACAGCCTCACCGGTTACGCCTCTACCGACGGCTCCCACTGGACCGAGGTCGGCCGTGCGAAGCTGCCTGGGCTTGCGCGCACCGTGCGGGCCGGGCTCTTCGCCACGTCACCGGAGGCGAAGCAGGAGACCGCGGCGGGCACGGGCTTCAGCCCCGCCGTGGCCACCGGCACCTTCGGCCGTCCCGACCTCACCGGTGACTGGTCCCAGAGCGCGTGGAGCGGCACACAGGTGGGCGGCGACGCGGGCACCTCCGGCAGCTACACGAACACCACTGAGGGCGGCTTCACGCAGACCGACGGCGGCGGGTTCACCGTGACCGGGGCCGGTGACATCGCACCGGTCGTCGGCGGGCCCGTCATGGGCGTCGGCTTCTCCGTCGAGAACTTCCTCGTCGGCACCTTCGCCGGGCTGATCGTGGTGATCGCCGTGGGCACGGTGTTCATCACCGGCGAGTACCGGCGTGGTCTGCTGCGTACGACCGTGGCGGCAACTCCCCTGCGGGGCCGGGTGCTTGGTGCCAAGGCGCTGGTGGCCGGAGGCGTGGCGTTCGCCGTCGGTCTGGTGGCCGCCGCGATCACCGTTCCCGTCGGGGAACGCAGCGCGCGCGGCAGGGGCTTCCATGTCTTCCCCGTCACGTCGGCGACCGAAGCGCGCGTCATGGTCGGCACCGGCCTGGTCTGCGCAGCCGCCACCGTGCTCGCTCTCGGCGTCGGTGCCCTGCTGCGGCGCAGCGGCACGGCGGTCGCCCTGGTCATCGCGTCGATCGTGCTGCCCTTCCTGCTCGCCGTCTCCGGCGTACTGCCCCCGGGTGCCTCGGAGTGGCTGCTGCGGGTGACCCCGGCTGCGGGCTTCGCCATCCAGCAGACCCTGCCGCGGTACGCGCAGGTGCTCAGCGTGTACGAACCGTCGACCGGCTACTACCCGCTGGCGCCATGGGCCGGCCTCGCCGTGCTGTGCGGATACGCCGCGCTCGCCTTCGGCCTGGCCGTGGTGCGGCTGCGCGGGAGGGACGTATGAGTCTCCTGAGCGGTGCACGACTCGCGAGCACGGCGGCCGGCGCGTGGCGAGGGGACTTCGGCCGCGCCTTGTGCGCGGAGTGGACGAAGCTGCGCACCGCAGGGGAAACGGGCAGGTTGCTTCTGCTCGCCGTCGCGCTGACCGTGGCCGTCGGCTGCGGCACCGCCAAGGCCGTGAAGTGCCCGGACGCGGGGTGCGGCCAGGACGCCGTCAAGCTCGCCCTGACCGGCGTCACCGTCGGGCAGGCGGTCATCGCCCTCCTCGCGGTGCTGGCCGTCAGCGGCGAGTACGGCACCGGGATGATCCGCACCACGCTCACCGCGGTGCCGAACCGGATCGCCGTACTCACCGCCAAGGCGACGATCCTCACCACGGTCGTCCTCGGCTCCGGGACGGCTGCCGTCCTGGCCTCCCTCCTCGCCGGCCGCTACATCCTGCCCGGCAACGGATTCACCGAGGCGCACGACTATGCCCCGCTCTCCCTGGCCGACGGCCCGACCCTGCGCGCGGCCGTGGGCTCGGTCCTCTACCTCGTCCTGATCGCCCTGCTCGGCCTCGGCGTGGCGACGGCGGTGCGGGAGGCGGCGACCGCCATCGGGGTCGTGCTCGGGCTGCTCTACCTCTTCCCGGTCGTCACCCAGGTGGTCCACGACCCGGCGTGGCAGCACCACCTCCAGCAGATCTCGCCCATGACCGCCGGACTCGCGGTCCAAGCCACCATCCATCTGCACGAGCTGCCCATCGGCCCATGGGCCGGCCTGGGCGTGCTCGCGGCGTGGGCCGCGGCCGCGCTGCTGGTCGGCGGTCTGCTGCTGCACATGCGCGACGCGTAGCCGAATCGAGCCGTCCGCGAGCACGGTGGCGCCGGGCCCCTCCCCGGCCCGGCGCCTCACCCGGTCAACGATCCAGCCGAGTTCTCGCGCAAGGCGCCATCCCAGCACCGAGCCACAGCGCGTCTGGCGCGAGATCCGGCCCAAGAATATGTCGGTCGGTCTACATATCCGTGGACACGCCGCGCCAAAAGTCGACCTGGCCGACTTCTCGTGCAGGAGGGCCACCGGCGCCGGGGCCGCACTACGGGCTCGCCGCGAGACCCAGCCCAGGAATATGTCGGTCGGTCTACATATCCGTGGACATGCCGCGCCAAAAGTCGACCCGGCCGACTTCTCGTGCGGGAGGGCCACCGATACCGGGCCGCACTACGGGCTCGCCGAGATCCAGCCCCAAGAATATGTCGGCCGGTCTACATATTTGGACTTGAGCTGCACGAAAAGTCGACCCGGCCGACTTTTGATGCAGGAGGCTACCCCGCACCGGAGAAAGAATATGTCGGTCGGTCTACATATTCGAAGCGAGCTGCACGAAAAGTCGGTCTGGCCGACTTCTGGTGCGGGAGGCCGGCGGCGAGGCGCTCAAGGAATCGACCGACCGGTCTACATATTTGGCCCGTGCGCACAGCCTGCGCAGGAAGTCGGACGGGCCGACTTCCTGCGCAGCGGTCGGGCAGCGGCCCGGGGTGGGCGGGCTCAGGCGGCGGGCTTCAGGCCGAAGGCGGTGGCCAGCAGGCCGATGGCGTACGGGGTCGCGGTGCCGTCCAGTGCGGTGGGGTCGACGGTGTACACGACCTTGCGGGTGAGGTCGGGGGTGGCGAAGACGCCGCTGGTGGAGCCGGGGCGGGAGCCGGTCTTGCCCCAGGCGACGACGCCGTGGGACGTGAGGCGTTCGAGGCCCATGCTCATGCACGCCGTGCCGTCCGGGCAGTGGCTGCTGCCCGGGAAGACGGGCACGTCCGGGACGGTGAAGAGCTTCTCCTGCTGGGTCGGCGGGAGGAGGCGGCCCCGGAACAGGGCCGTGATGAAGCGGTCCAGGTCGGGCGCGCTGGAGATCATGCCGCCCTCGGCCCAGGGCCACGGGCTCTGCTCGGTCACGTCCGCGCGGTGCGATCCGCCGCCGTCGGCCTCGGGGACGGTCAGGTACGGGTGGGTCGCGGGGCGCCGCAGCGACGGGTCGTCGGCGTCCGGGAGGTCGGTGTCGTGGAGGCCGAGCGGGCGGATGATCCGATCGCGCAGCTCATCGGCGTAGCGGTGGCCGGTGACCTGCTCCACCACCAGCCCGGCGACGAAGGTGTTCATGCCGTCGTACCGCTGCGCGGTGCCGGGCTCGAAGTCCAGTGGCAGGCCGGCCATCGAGGCGACGACGGCCTCGGGCGTCGGCGCGTCCAGCCGGTGCTCCTCGAACCAGCCGGTGGTGCCGTCACCCCAGAACGTGTCGGAGCCGCTGGGCAACCCACTGGTGTGGTTGAGCAGTTGCCCGACCGTGACCGACGCGAAGGGGAAGTCCGGGAGGTACCGCCGGACGCTGCTGTCGAGGTCGAGCCGTCCCTCGGCAGCGAGTTGGAGGACGACGGTGGCGGTGAAGACCTTCGAGATCGACCCGATCCGGAACCTGCCGCGCGGGTCTACGTCCGTCCCGCCCTCCGCCGAGGTGCCCTCGAACCGCCCGGTGGAACCGGTGACCCGGACGAACCCGGCGGAGACGTCGGCGCCCGGCCGCTGGGCGAGCGCGGCGCGGAGCGCCGCCGGGTCGAGCGGCGGCAGCGCGGACGGGCGGGGCGTCGCCGCAGCCGCGGGGGCGGCCAGGGCGGGCGTGCCGGCCAGGGCTGGGGTGCCCACCCCGACCGTCACCGCGGCGGCCAGGGCGGCGGCCACGACGGCCCAACGGGTGCGGTGCGTATGCGCGTTCACGTGCGGTCGGCTCCAGACTGCTCGTCGTCCGGGCCGGCGGTTCCCGGCCCGGAGCACCAGTCTTCCGACCGCGCCGACCCCGGTCATCAGGGGCGGAGCGGCGACACTCCCTGATCTTCCGTCAGGGTTCTCCCGGAGGAGGAGGCGCACGGAGAACGGCCGAGTGCGCCGAGCGCCCACTCCCCACCGTGAATCACGGCGATCACGTCGGGTACATGTCCAACGGTGCATCGAACCCCACGCGGCCGGTGCTTCCGGCCCGCGCCCTCACGCCCCGGAGGTCGGGATTGCCATCGCCGGACGCGCTCGCGCCGATCCGCCAAGCCGTGATCCTCGCGGGCGGACGCGGCCGGCGCCTCGCCCCGTACACCGACCTGCTCCCCAAGGCGATGGTCGAGGTGAACGGCACGCCGCTGCTGCGCCACCAGATCGACCGGTTCGCCCGCGCGGGCGTGGAGGCGGTGGTCGTCTCGGCGGGCTACCGCGCCCAGGCGATCACCGACTACGTCCGCACGGCGCCCCTGCCGGTCCGCACCACCGTGGTCGTCGAGGACCCCCCGCTGGGGCGCGGCGGAGGGCTGAAGCTCGCCGCCCGAGCGCTTCCGGCGCCGCGGGAACCGTGGTTCGCCGTCTACGGGGACATCTGGGCCGACTTCCCGCTCAGCGCGCTGGGCGCCCACCACCAGCGGTCCGGCGCCCTGGCCACGGTCGCCCTGGTCGCGCCCCGGCTCCCCCGGGGCACCGTCGTCTGCGATGCCCTGGGCAGGGTCGCCGAACTGGCCGCGCCACCTCCGCCCGACTGCACCGTCAACGGCGGTGTGTACGTCTTCGGGCCCGGCGTCGTCCCCCTGCTGCCGGACCGCGGGGACCACGCGCACACCACCCTCCCCCACCTGGTCCGGCGGCGCCAGCTGGCCGGCTACCGCACCGACGGCTTCTGGTGCGCGGTCAACACACCGGAGGACCTACGGGCGTTGCGGGCCCGCGTCTCGGCGGCGGCGACCGGGGGAAATGCCCCAGCCGTCCGCTACCGCTGACGGACAGAAGAGGGGAAGGAGTGGGAAGTCGGCCCGGCCGACTTCCCACTCCTCAGCGGTTCACCGGGAGGTGGCTGGTACGGAGTGGACAGGCACGGCCCTGCCGGGGCCCTACTGGGGGGAGGCCTCGGTCTTCGGCGCCCCGAAGTGCCACTCGTGGACGACGAACGTGCCGTCCTTGAGATCACCGCTCTCGTCGAAGCCCAGGTCGCCGGTCGGGGTGCTGAAGGTGCCGGCGTAGAGCGCTTCGGCGACCCTGTGGGTGTCCTCCGAGCCGGCCTTCCGGACGCCCTCGGCGATCAGCCGGACCGCGGAGTAGGCGGGGAGGACGAAGGTCCCGCCGGGGTCCCCGCCGGCCTCCTTGATCGCGTCGACGACGGCCTTGTTCGCGGGATCCGCGTCGAAGGCCTTGGGCACCGTGACCAGCAGCCCCTCCGAGGCGCCCTGGGCGATCCGGGAGATCGACTCGGTGGCGCAGGCGTCGGCGGCCATGAAGCGGGCACCCAGGCCCTGGGCCCGGGCTTGGCGGAGGATCAGGCCCAGTGCGGGGTGGTAGCCGCCCCAGTAGACGAAGTCGACGCTGTTCTCCTTCAGCTTCTCGATGATCGCGGAGAAGTCCGTGGCCGCGGCGTCGACGCCCTCGGACACGGGGACCGCCACGCCCTTCTCCTCCAGCGTCGGCTCGACCACGGCGGCCAGGCCCATGCCGTACAGCGACTTGTCGTGGAGGACCGCGACGGCCTCCGGCTCCACGTGGTCGACGATGTATTCGGCGGCCACCTGGGACTGGACGACGTCAGCGCCGACCGTACGGAAGACGAGTTCGTGGCCGACCGCGGTGATCCCGGAGCTGGTGGCGGCCGGCGTGATCATCACGACGCCCGCCTCCTCGTAGACGTTCGCAGCCCGCTGGGTCGCGGCGGAGGTGACGTGGCCGACGACGAACTTCACCCCGTCGTCGACCACCTTGCCGGCGACGGCGACGGCCTGCGTGGGCTCGGCGCCGTCGTCGTACTCCTTGGCTTCGAGCATCCTCCCGTCGACGCCGCCGCCGGCGTTGATGTCCTTGACGGCCTGCAGCGCGCCGATGCGCTGCATGTCGCCGTACTCGGCCAGCGGGCCGGTCTTGGGTCCCACGATGGCGATCTCGATCGTGTCGGGCATGACGTCTCCGTTCGGCGATGGTCCGGCTGTCGCCCCGTCAGGCCGGGACGGCGGTAGTCCACCCGACGATCACGGCGGCCCCGTGTCGGCGTCGCGCAATCACAGCGAATTCACCCGAACAAGCGAATCACCTGCGGCGGAGAGGCGGAGGCGGCCCGCTTCCGCTGCCAGGTGCAGGAGGAGGAGTGAGAAGTCGGACGGGCCGACTTCCCACTCACCGCGCTGGGCGTTCACCACCGGCGATCCGACCGCGCGTTGACGGTTCACCCGTGGGGCGGACGAGTCCGCATCCGCACCTCGTCAGGGCCTCCGCCGTGTGAGGATCGGGCACAGCCGTCCGCGCCCCCGGCCGGAAACGACGTACGGAAGGAAGCCGCGTGAACCCGACGGACCGCCGCCCGATCAGGCACCCCCGACCGCCCGGCGTGGACACCCTCCGCCACACCCCGCAGCGCGGCCTCGACGCCGTCCCCGACCCCCGGCACCGCGGCATGGTCGCCGACGTCCTGGCCTCCGGCCTCGTCGACGGGATGATCGCCTCCACCGAGGGCTTCGATCCGCCCGTCGACACCGCGCGGGCCCGCGCCGACGCCGAGCTGCTCACCGCCGAGTTCGCCGCGTTCGGCGTCACCGTCCCGCGCGCCACCGCCAACCACATCACGCTGATGCGCGCCCTGATGGTGCCCGTCGCCGACGACGCGCTCGCCCTGGCCCTCGATCGCATCTGGGTGTTCACCACCGACGTCGACGACGTGTGCTCCCACGACCCGGCGGAGGCCGGAGCCGTCCTGCGGGCCGGCCTGCTGCCCGGGCACGGCGCGTCCTCACCGACCGCCCGGTACATCCGGCACATGTTCGACGAGATCGCGCGGTTCTGCGATCCGACGTTCCTCGCCGCGTACAAGACCTTCTTCTACAACGCGGTCACCGGGGTCCTGATGGAGGCGGAGTTCACCCCGGAGGCGTCCGACGAGGTCGACAGCGACTTCGTCCGCGTGTTCAACGGCTTCTCCCAGTTCTGGTTCACCTCCCTTCAGTTCACCGACCCCTGCCTGAGCGCCCACCGGCACCGGGCGTTCTGGTCGGCGGCGCTGAGCTCCGGCGTGGCCTTCCTCAACGACGTCAACGACGTCCTGTCCTTCTACAAGGAGGCGGTGCACGGCGGGGACTTCACCGCCAGCCGGATCCACCGCCGCGCGGTGAGCGAGGGCATCCCCTACCTCGACGCCTACCGCCGGAGCCTCGACAGCGGCCTGGCCGCCTACCGCCGCGTCCTGGACCTCGCCACCGACGAGCAACGCCCTTACCTCGACCGCTACATGACCGCCTTCGCGTACTGGCACTTCCACTGCCGCCGCTACCGCTGGCAGGACGTCTACCCCGGGCTGACCCCGATCGACCACTGATCCCGTTGATCCGGCGGGCAGGGGTGCCCGGCTGACACACTGGGCCGGAACCGAACGGAGGAGCGGACGCCCATGCTGAACCCCCTCGACGCGCCGGCCGCGGTGGCGGCCGCGGCCGAACCGCTGGAGGAGCTGCTCGACGACTGCAACCACGTGTCGTCCGTCGAGCTGTGCCACGTCGTCCCCGTGGCGGGGACGGCACCCGGTCGCGGCTGGATGAGGAGCCTCGCCCAAGCCGTGTACGACGCGGGGTCCACCGGATACCGGGTGGGAACGCGGGTCGAACCGTTCGAGTCACCGGGAGCCTGGCGGGACATCCTCCGCCGACAGGTCACCGAAGGGTACATGCAGCCCACCCGGAAGTGGGCGAACCCCAGCCTGCGCACCCCCGACGAGATCCGGCGGACCGGCGAACTCGCCGACGGCGTCGCCGACCTCATCGAAGCACACCTGGGCCCCGTCCTCAGCTCCGGCGACGTCGACGGCCCGCACCTGGGCGAGATGTGGGGACGCCACCTGCTGCTGGTCAGCAGTGAATGGGCCACCATCCTGTATTTCGGGATCCACGACTGACACACGTCTCGGAGTGGGAAGTCGGACGGGCCGACATACCACTCCAGGTGGTTGACGGGACGGTTGGGGGATGGCGGGGTTG
>NZ_JBEXJK010000104.1:0-21594 GCF_040609095.1 Kitasatospora sp. NPDC004799 | reverse complement strand
ATCGCCCGCGCCCTGGAGGAGCTGCGCCGCCAGCTCCTCGACCCGGCCCGCCCGCCGGCCGCCGCCCCCGCCCGCGGGCGCCGCCCCGGCACCGCGCTGCCGCTCGCGCTCTGCGCCGTCCTGGTGCTCGGCTGGTCCGGCCCGCTGCTGTTCCTCGGCGGCAACGACCCGACCGTACGGGTGCCCACCCAGGTCGTGGCCGGCCAGCGCGACCGCACCGACACCGCCGCCGACCGGGTCCGCCAGGCGCTCAACGAGGGCTACGCGGACCTGCGTTCACTCGCCCCCTCGCTCGCCGAGGCCTCCGTCGGCAAGGCCGAGGTCCTGCTGCGCGACACCCTCGCCGAGCACGACCGCTACCGCTCGCTCTACGTCCTCGGCGCCGACGGCGCGGTGCTGGCGCACGCCGGCGAGGCCCCGCACCGCACCGGCCCGGAGGCCCTCGGCCCGAGCGGCGTGCTGCTGCTCAACAGCTCCGGCAAGGAGCCCCGGATCGCCGCCCGCGCGGCCCTCGCCTCCGCCCCCGCCGACGCCGAGTCGGAGGGCGCCCCGGAGCCCAAGGGGCCGGTGCTGGTCGGCGAGTTCAAGACCGACTTCCTCGGCGGCCTGCTGGTCCGCCCCGGTCTCGGCCGGGTCTGGCTGGTCGACGACCGGCAGCGGGTGCTCGCCGCCAACGAGGGCTACACCTCCTTCGGGGACCTGCCGGACGGCCGGGCCCGGAAGGTCCTCACCGACGCCGGCAAGTCCGCCGCCGCCGACGTGCTCCGCGACGGCGGCGACCCGGCGCTGCTCGCCGCCGCCCCGCTCGGCGGCAACGGCAGCGTCGCCAAGCTCGGCTGGTCCGTGGTCACCGTCCACCCGGTGGCCTGGCTGCACCTCGACCAGAACCGGGCCGACCGGCGCGCGATCCTGGCCGGCATGCTCGGCCTGGCCGCCGCCGCGCTCTGCCTGGGCTGGCTGTACATCGCCGTCGGCCTGCCGCTGCGCCGGCTCGCCGCGAGCGCCGAGGCGCTGGCCGCCGGGGACCGCCGCACCGTGCTCTACCCCGTGCACCACGACGAGGTCGGCGCCGTCGCCCGCAGCCTGGAGCTGATCCGCCAGGAGCTGGTGCGCGCCGAACTCGCCGAGCGCGCCGTCCGCCGCACCCCCGCTTCCGCCCGCTGAGCCCCGCCCGAAGGACCGCCCGTGCTCTTCCTCTACGTCGTGCTGCTGACGTGCTGCACCGTGCTGCTGGTGGCCGGCATCGTCGAGCAGCGCCGGCACTTCACCGCCCTGGAGCAGATCCCGACCCGGGTCCTGGTGAACGGCATCCGCGGCAAGAGCTCGATCACCCGGCTGTGCGCGGGCGCGCTGCGCGGCGGCGGGCTGGTGACGGTCGCCAAGACCACCGGCACCGCCGCCCGGTTCATCCACCCGGACGCCACCGAGGAGCCGGTCTACCGCAAGTTCGGCATCGCCAACGTGGTGGAGCAGATCGGCATCGTCCGCCGCGCCGCCACCTACCGGCCGGACGCGCTGGTGATCGAGTGCATGGCCGTCATGCCGGCGCTCCAGGAGGTCAACCAGACCAAGCTGATCCGCTCCACCATCGGCGTGCTGTGCAACGTCCGCGAGGACCACCTGGCCGAGATGGGCCCGACCCTGGACGACGTCGCCCGCTCGCTGTCGCGCTCGATGCCGGTCGGCGGGGTGTGCGTCACCGCCGAGCAGGAGCGCGCGCACATCCTGCGCGAGGAGGCGGCCAGGCGGGACTGCCAGCTGATCGTGGTGGACCCGGAGACGGTCACCGACGAGGAGCTCCGCGGGTTCAGCTGGTTCACCTTCAAGGAGAACGTGGCGATCGCGCTCGCCGTCGCCGAACTCCTCGGCGTGGAGCGGCAGACCGCGCTGCGGGGCATGTGGGCGGCCCCGCCGGACCCGGGCGTGCTCTCGGTCGACCGCTACCGCACCGCGGACGGCAGACGGCTGCGCTTCGCCAACGTCTTCGCCGCCAACGACCCCGAGTCCACGCTGATGAACGTCCGCCAGCTGGAGGACCTCGGCGCGATCCACCGCCCGCTCAACGTGGTGATCAACTGCCGGCCCGACCGGGTCGAGCGCAACGGCCAGATGGGCCAGATCGTCCCGGACCTCGACCCGGACACGGTCTTCCTGATCGGTCACCCCACCAAGAGCGCCCGCGACGGCATCCCGGCCGACTGGTCGGGCCGGGTGGTCGACCTCGGCGGCGACAAGCGCGACCCGGAGCGGCTCACCGCCGAGCTGCTGGCCGAACTCGGGCCGGACTCCTCGCTGGTGGCCGTCGGCAACATCCACGGCCAGGGCGAGCTGTTCCTGGAGGAGCTCGCCCGGCTCGAACCCGACGAGGCCCCGGACGCGCCGGAGGCACCGGAGTACGCGTACCACGAGCCCGAACCGCTCTACCCGGAGCCGTACCCCGAGCCGGCACCGTACGCCGAGCCGGCACCGTACGCCGAGTCGGCCCCGTACGAGGCCCGGGCCCCGTACGCCCAGCAGGCCCCGTACGTCCAACAGGCGCCGTACGCCGAGCCGGTGTACCACCCCGAGCCGATCCCGGACTCCTGGTACGACCCCCACCACCGCACCACCGCCCCCTACGGAGACCAGCAGTGATCCCCACCGAGCTCACGCCCGAGATCGCCGCCATCGGCATCGCGCTCGGCCTGGTCTTCTCGCTGGTCTGCTACCTGACCACCAACCTCTCCCCCGGCGGCATGATCACCCCCGGCTGGCTGGCCCTCACCCTGGTCGAGTCCCTCCAGCGGGTCGCCATCGTGATCGGCGTGACGGTGCTGACCTACCTCGCCGTCCGGGTCGTCCAGAAGCTGGTGATCCTGTACGGCAAGCGGCTGTTCGCCGCCGTGGTGCTGATCGGCGTGCTGCTGCAGGCCACCGTGATGCTGGTGCTGCAGCGCGAGCTGCCCACCCTGTACGCCAACCAGACGCTCGGCTTCATCGTCCCCGGCCTGATCGCCTACCAGCTGGTCCGCCAGCCCCGGGCGGCCACCCTGATGGCCACCAGCACGGTGACGCTCGCCAACTACGTCGTCCTGACCGCCGGCGTCCTGCTCGGCGCCCTGCCCGGCACCTGACCCCGACGGGAACCCCCATGCCAGTGACCCGCAAGTCCCTGCTCAGCGGCGGCCTCGCCGTGACCCTGCTGGCCGCCAGCGGCTACCTCACCGTCCAGCTGCGGGACCGCGACCACCAGCCGGCGGCCGGCAGCAACGCGCCGCTGATCACCGCCACCGCCGCGCCGAGCCCCGCCGCGGACGCCGGCACCGCCCGGGCCGCCGCGCCCGACCGGTACCGCTACGAGCGGCTGGCCGGGCCGGACCGCACGGTGGTCCGGGACGCCCGCGGCGGCGTGGTCGCCACGCTGACCGACAACGCCCGCACCGCCGTCCTGGCCGGCCCCAGCCGCACCTTCGCCGAGCCGGGCACCACCACCGCCACCGTGGTGACCGACAGCTGGGTCCGGCTGATGCCGCAGCCCTGGAAGGCGGGCGCGGAGCAGGAGGGCTGGTTCCGCACCTGGTTCCAGCAGTCGCTCGGCTCCACCGCCGACGACGTCCTGGCGGCGGCCGTCCAGTACGTCGCCGGGGCACCCGCCGAGAAGGACGCCAAGGGGGTGCGTTTCAAGGGCGACGCCTCCTTCGGCCCGCTCAATCCCAACGGTTCGGCCGGCAACGACCTTCGGCTGGAGCAGACCGACTTCTTCGACTACCTCGGCGTCCCGTACACGTTCGCCGACAAGGTGACCCGGCAGCCCGACAAGACCCGCTACGGCGCCTTCGACTGCTCGGGCTTCGTCCGGATGGTCTACGGCTACCGCTCCGGCTACCCGCTGCTCTCCAAGGACGCCGCCGGCCCCGGGCTGCCGCGCACCGCCAACGGCCTGGCCCGGACGGGCCCCGGCGTCCCGGTGATCCCGCTGACCACCGCCGCCGGCTCGGACACCACCCTGCGCCCGTCCTCGATCGACCCGCTGCAACCCGGCGACCTGGTGTTCTTCGAGATCGACGCCCGCACCGGTGCCCGGCTCGACCACACCGGCATCTTCCTGGGCCTGGACACCGACGGCCACCCCCGGTACATCTCCAGCCGCGAGGAGGCGGACGGCCCGACCTTCGGCGACAAGGGCGGCACGGCGCGGCTCGACGACAACGGCATGTACGCGAAGGGGCTGCGCAGCGCGAAGCGGCTCTGAGGCCGCGCGCCGAGCCGTGCGCACCCACGAGCTGTGTAACCGTGCGGGTGTGGAAACCGGCCAGGGGACGGCCCCAAGTGCACCGCCGAGCTGTGCCTTCGGGGCATCCGGGTAACGATCCGGCATGCCGCGGCCGAATTTCTACGCGCGTAGCCGAAACCCGTCTATCCTCTGACCCGTGAACGCTTCTCCTCAGTCGGTCGTCTCCACCGACCCCTACGCCGCCGCCCAGGCCGCCGCCGAGCGCCTGCGCGAGCTGACCGGTGCCGAGCGGCACGACGTCGCCCTGGTGATGGGCTCCGGCTGGGTGCCGGCCGCCGACGCCCTGGGCGAGACCGTGGCCGAGTTCCCGGTCACCGACCTCCCGGGCTTCCCCGCCCCCGCCGTCGCCGGCCACGCCGGCAAGATCCGCTCGGTGAAGATCGGCGACAAGCGCGCCCTGATCTTCCTCGGCCGCAACCACTACTACGAGGGCCACGGCGTGGCCACCGTCGTCCACGGCGTGCGCACCGCCGCCGCGGCCGGCTGCGGCGTCATCGTGCTGACCAACGGCTGCGGCGGTCTGCGCCAGGGCTGGACCCCGGGACAGCCGGTGCTGATCAGCGACCACATCAACCTGACCGGTGACTCCCCGATCGTCGGCGCCAACTTCGTCGACCTCACCGACCTGTACTCCAAGCGCCTGCGCACCCTCTGCCACGAGGTCGACCCGACCCTGGACGAGGCCGTCTACGTGCAGTTCCGCGGCCCGCACTACGAGACCCCGGCCGAGGTCAACATGGCCCGGGTGATCGGCGGCGAGCTGGTCGGCATGTCCACCACCCTGGAGGCCATCGCCGCCCGCGAGGCCGGCTCCGAGGTCCTCGGCATCTCCCTGGTCACCAACCTGGCCGCCGGCATGACCGGCGAGCCGCTCAACCACGAAGAGGTGCTGGAGGCCGGCAAGGCCTCCGCCGAGCGCATGGGCGAGCTGCTGGCGAAGGTCCTTGAGCGGATCTGACACCCGCCGGGCGCAGAATGCATGAGTGACGGGGCCCACGGGCGGCGTGATCCGCTGATCACGCCCTCCCGTGGGCCCCGTCCGCGTGCGCGACCCCCGTCCGCGTGCGCGACCCCCGTCCTCGCGGAACCCTCCGGCCCCAGCGAACCCCCGGCCGACAACACCGACGCACTCCCCGATGGAGCAGGCATCATGACGCAGGCACCCACCACCGACCTCCTCGCCCGGGCCCGGACCTGGCTGGCCGAGGACCCCGACCCGCAGACCCGCGAGGAGCTCGCCGCCCTGCTGGCCCGCGCCGAGGGCCCGGAGGCCGAGACCGACAGCAAGCTCGCCTGGGCGGAGCTCGCCGACCGCTTCTCCGACCGGCTCCAGTTCGGCACCGCCGGCCTGCGCGGCGAGCTCGGCGCCGGCCCGATGCGGATGAACCGCGCCGTGGTGATCCGGGCCGCGGCCGGCCTGGTCTCGTACGTCCGGCAGCAGGGCCTGGGCGACCTGGTCGTCATCGGCTACGACGCCCGCCACAAGTCGTACGACTTCGCCCGCGACACCGCCGCCGTGGTGGTCGGCGCCGGCCTGCGCGCCGCGCTGCTGCCGCGCCCGCTGCCGACCCCGGTGCTCGCCTTCGCCGTCCGCCACCTGGGCGCGGCCGCCGGCGTCACCGTCACCGCCAGCCACAACCCGCCGCAGGACAACGGCTACAAGGTCTACCTGGGCGACGGCTCGCAGATCGTCCCGCCGGCCGACGCCGGGATCGCCGCCGAGATCGACGCGATCGGCTCGCTGGACGAGGTCCCGCGCGCCGAGGAGGGCTGGGAGGTGCTCGGCGAGGACGTCGTCGAGGCCTACCTGGCCCGGGCCGTCTCCATCGTCGACGAGCACGGCCCGCGCGACCTGGAGGTGGTCTACACCCCGATGCACGGCGTCGGCCGCGACACCCTGGTGGCCGCGTTCCGCCGGGCCGGCTTCCCCGCGCCCACCGTGGTCGCCGAGCAGGCCGAGCCCGACCCGGACTTCCCGACCGTGGCCTTCCCCAACCCGGAGGAGCCGGGGGCGATGGACCTCGCCTTCCGCACCGCCGCCACCGTCGGCCCGGACATCGTGATCGCCAACGACCCGGACGCCGACCGCTGCGCGGTGGCCGTCCCCGCCAACGGCAACGCGGCCGGCAGCGGCAGCGGCGCCGCGGGCTGGCGGATGCTGCGCGGCGACGAGGTCGGCGCGCTGCTCGGCTCGGCCCTGGTCGCGAAGAAGGCCGAGGGCACCTTCGCCACCACCATCGTCTCCGCCACCCTGCTCGGCCGGATCGCCGAGGCCGCGGGACTGGGCTACGCCGAGACGCTGACCGGCTTCAAGTGGATCTCCCGCGCCGAGGGCCTGCGCTACGGCTACGAGGAGGCGCTCGGCTACTGCGTCGACCCGCAGGGCGTCCGGGACAAGGACGGCATCACCGCCGCCCTGCTGGTCGCCGAGCTCGCCGCCACCCTCAAGAAGTCCGGCCGCACGCTGTCCGACCTGCTGGACGACCTGGCGCTGGAGCACGGCCTGCACGCCACCGACCAGCTCTCCGTCCGGGTCCAGGACCTGTCGCTGATCGCCGACGCCATGCGCCGCCTGCGCGAGCAGCCGCCGACCGTCCTGGCCGGCCTCCAGGTCACCCGCGCCGACGACCTGTCGGCCGGCTCCGCCGACCTGCCGCCCACCGACGGCCTGCGCTACTACCTGGACGGCGAGGGCGTCCGCTCCGCCCGCATCGTGGTCCGCCCGTCCGGCACCGAGCCCAAGCTCAAGTGCTACCTGGAGGTCGTCCTCCCGGTCGCCTCCGCCGCCGACCTCGCCGCCACCCGCGAGCGCGCCGCCGCCCTCCTCGCCACGATCAAGCAGGACCTCGCCCACGCCGCCGGCATCACCGCCTGACGCCCGCGCACCCGCGAAGGGGCCCGCCGGTCAGCGACCGGCGGGCCCCTTCGTACGAGTCCTCCCGTTCGCCTGCGCCCACGCCCCACGATCGTTAGCGTGGCAACCACAACCGTATCCAAGTGGGGGGTACTGGATGGGTGGATACATATCGGAGCCGGAGAGGCTTCCGGTGGCAGCAGGAAAGCTGGACGAGGGAGCGGACAAGCTCTCACAAGCCGACACGGGGTTCGGTGAATCAGCGGCAGCCGCGACCCGCCACAACGAATGGGCCGTAGGTGCGTCCCTCAGCGACTGCACCAGCCGGTGGTCCGCCGAGACCGGCAAGGTCACCGACGCGATGCGCAAGCTCGCCGAAGGACTTCGGACCACCGCGACCAACTACCACCGGCAGGAAGCCGCCGTCGCGGAACAACTGCGTACTGCACTGGCCCTTCTGGAGGGCAGGAGCTGATGCCTTCCGTCTACGCCCATGAGGAAGATCCGGACGGCCGCCGCAAGGTCGTCCAGCCGGACCACGAACGTCGCTTCGCCAAGCCGGTGACGCTGCAACAGATCCGGTCCTGCGGCCCTGAAGCGTTCCATCGAGCGGCGGAGGAGTGGGACAAGGTCGGGAGCGCCATGAGCGCGGCCCGTTTCCTCGCCGTGGATGTCCTCTCCACCCTCCAGGAAGGCTGGAGCGGCGATGCCGCAGACCTCGGACGGCGAGTACTCGCGGATCTGCTGGACGAGATGACGATCGCCGAGCAGGAGCTGGAGGCCGCCCGGCTGACCCTGGCCAGCACCGGTACAGGCCTGGCCCTCGCACGCCGATGGGTCGCCGAAGCAGACGATCTCGCACGCGCCAACGACCTCACGATCGAGGAAGACGGCGCCATCGGCTATCCCGCCTGGCTGAGTGGAAGCAATGACCCGGAGAGTGAGGGCGAGGCGCGCCGTCTGGCCACCGTCGCCGGGGACATCCGCAACCTGCTGAAAGGGGCCCTGACCTACGCCGCCGACGTCAGTGCCGCCGCCGGGCGAGAACTGGACCGCGTCAAGGATGCCGTGGACTACCGGCATCTGGACGACTGGACCAAGCGGGTGGTGAACGAGGACCTGGCAGCAGCGCGAGACCTGCCAAAAATCTTCGGCGGAGCAGGCGGGGTGCTGCTTCCACCTGATCCCTATGACCGGGGCGCGGGCGTCTACAACTCGGAGAGTCCGACCGACCGGGACCGCAAGCTCGCAGCCACCCTGGGAGCAGGAATCGCCGGCATGCCGTTCGCCGCCGGCGACACGAATGCCAGCGCCAACATGGCACACTTCCTCTCCGGCACCGGCGAGCCCCTCGGTCTGGACGTCGAGGACATGCTGAAGGACATCCCGGATTTCCAGGAGAGCGTGAACACCACGTTGAACGGAAACGTCCCCGGCTGGGAGGCCGAGGCCCTGGCGGAGTACCGGCGCACCGGCAAACCCGTCGCGCTGGTCCAGCAAACCGGTTGGCAGCCCATGTCCGCGACACCGGAGAGCAGTAAGGACTGGTTCTACGCGGTCGGCTCCTTCCACTACAACACCCAGGCGAAGATCGAGGTCAAGCCGACATCGCCGGGTGCTCCGCCAGAGGTGACCGTCACGTATCAGACCCACGTGCGCGACCGGTACAACTGGGACCACAAGAAGGGAACCGATGTGCCCGGCGTGGGGTACGTGACGGACGACGACATTCAACGCCTCCACAGAACCGGCCTGGCCCAGGAGTTCGACATGGGAGGAACCAGCAAGCCAAGGACCAGAAAGCTCTGACATGGGACCGGGCGAATCCGGAGGCGGACGACGGACGGGCAAACTCGTGGCCGTCTTTCTCTCGGCCTGTGCGGTGGTCATCGTGGGCTGCGTCTGGTGGGGTGCGGCCGCCCTGCTTCGGTCGGGACACCCGCCCGAGCGGGACGTCGATCGCGCCGAACGGATGGCGGGCCTCCATCACGAGCAGCATCCCGGGAAGGGCCGGTACTACATCCCGACGGACACCGTGATGTCCCACGCTCCCGACGGGTCGAAGGTCGCCTACCTGCACTACGCGCTGGACGGCGGCGACGACGTCAACGTCGACGACTTCCTGCGCACCTACGGCCTGGCGCGGCCCGGCGCCTCCGCACCGCTGCCGGAGGACCTGCGGGCGGCGCTGCCCGGTGAGGAGCCAGCCGAGGGCGCACGGGTGCCGGAGAAGCAGGTCGGGCGGCAGGTCTTCGTGGTGGAGAGCCCCTCCGCCGTCCTCGAGGGCGCGGCCGACATCTACGTCAGAGCCACCGGGACCTGAAGGGGCCCGCCGGTCAGCGACCGGCGGGCCCCTTCGCGTGCGTCGGTCAGACCGCGATGACGGTGACCAGGCCGATCAGGCCGATCAGGGCGGGGGCGATGATCCACCAGCACCAGCGGACCTCGACCGGGCCGGCCGCGCCGGGGCGGGCGGCGTTGCGCTCGGCCATCTCCTGGAGGACGGCGGTGACCTGGTCGGACCAGGCCCGGGTGGGGTCCGGCGAGCCCTGGACGACCGGGTTGGTGCGCTTGGCCATCCCCAGTCCCAGGCCGGTCCGGGAGGCGTGCTCGGCGGCGCTGGGGCGCTGCGCCCGGGCGGCCCGCTTGCGCTGCCGCAGCGACACCGGCACCGCCCAGACCTGGTACTTCTTCCCGCCCGCGAGCAGTTCGACCGAGTACCCCGCGCGCAGCGCGTCCACCGAGGCCCACGGCGCGACGACGGTCCGCCACGGGTTGCGCACCACCAGCCGGTCGCGGCCGGCCGTCACGGCCGGGCGCAGCGTGTACGCGATCACCGGGAAGGCGAACACCGGCACCGCCGCGAGCGCGACGTACGGGGTCTTCCCGGTCCCGCTCACCACGGCGTCGCCGATCAGCCAGGCCGCGACGGCCAGCAACAGCGCTCCGGAGATCACGCCGGGGACGGAGCGGTACACGCGGTCCGCGTACTCGGAGTCCCCCTCGGGGGCGGCGGGGCCCTGGTGGGGCTTGCCGTCGGAATCGGTCATGGCGTCGATTCTGCCCCATGCCCCTCACCCGGAGGTCTCGGTCCGGCCACGAATGGCAGGCGCCCTAGCGGCCCACTACGCGCGTAGATATGCTGGTCTGGTGACTATGTCCACTGTTGCAGCCAATGCCCTCGGCGTTGCGGGCAGCGGCCTTCAGGACGTTGCGGCGTCCGAGGCCTCCCTCCGCCGTTTCCTGCACGGCCTGCCCGGCGTCGACCAGGTCGGCCTGGAGGCGCGTGCCGCCGCTCTCGGTACCCGCTCGATCAAGACCACGGCGAAGGCGTACGCCATCGACCTGGCGATCTCGATGATCGACCTGACCACGCTGGAGGGCGCGGACACGGTCGGCAAGGTGCGCGCGCTGTGCGCCAAGGGCAGGACCCCCGACCCGTCCGACCCGACCACCCCGCGCGTCGCCGCCATCTGCGTCTACCCGGACATGGTCGCCACCGCGAAGGCCGCCCTGGCGGGCACCGACATCCAGGTCGCCTCGGTGGCCACCGCCTTCCCGGCCGGCCGCGCCGCCCTCCCGGTCAAGCTCGCCGACACCGCCGACGCGGTGGCCGCGGGCGCCGACGAGATCGACATGGTGATCGACCGCGGCGCCTTCCTCTCCGGCCGCTACCTCGACGTGTACCAGGAGATCGTGGCCGTCAAGGAGGCGTGCAAGCGCCCCGACGGCAGCTCCGCCCACCTCAAGGTGATCTTCGAGACCGGCGAGCTCCAGACCTACGACAACGTCCGCCGGGTCTCCTGGCTGGCGATGCTGGCCGGCGCGGACTTCATCAAGACCTCCACCGGCAAGGTCGCCGTCAACGCGACCCCGCCGGTCACCCTGCTGATGCTGGAGGCGGTCCGCGACTTCCGCGCGGCCACCGGCGTCCAGGTCGGCGTCAAGCCCGCCGGCGGCATCCGCACCACCAAGGACGCCATGAAGTACCTGGTGATGGTCAACGAGACCCTCGGCGACGACTGGCTGACCCCGCACTGGTTCCGCTTCGGCGCCTCCAGCCTGCTCAACGACCTGCTGATGCAGCGCCAGAAGCTGGCCACCGGCCGCTACTCCGGCCCCGACTACGTGACGGTGGACTGATCACCATGGCCAAGAAGAAGAACACCGAGGAGCCCGTGGCCAAGCCCGCCGGCGGCCTCTTCGCGTACGCCCCGGCCCCGGAGTCCCCGGCCGCCGCGGGCGACATCGCCACCTCCTACGGCCACTTCATCGGCGGCGAGTTCGTCGACTCCTCCGGCAACGAGGCCCTGAAGACGGTCAACCCGGCCACCGAGCAGGTGCTCGCCGAGTTCGCCCAGGGCACCGAGGAGGACGTGGACCGAGCGGTCGCCGCCGCCCGCAAGGCCTTCGCCGACTGGTCGGCGCTGCCCGGCAGCGAGCGCGCCAAGTACCTGTTCCGGATCGCCCGGATCATCCAGGAGCGCAGCCGCGAGCTGGCCGTGCTGGAGTCGATCGACAACGGCAAGCCGATCCGCGAGACCCGCGACGTCGACCTGCCGCTGGTCGCCGCGCACTTCTTCTACTACGCGGGCTGGGCCGACAAGCTGGACTACGCCGGCTTCGGCCCGAACCCGAAGCCGCTGGGCGTGGCCGGCCAGGTCATCCCGTGGAACTTCCCGCTGCTGATGCTGGCGTGGAAGATCGCGCCCGCGCTGGCGACCGGCAACACCGTCGTCCTGAAGCCGGCCGAGACCACCCCGCTGACGGCGCTGCGCTTCGCCGAGATCTGCCGCCAGGCCGGTCTGCCGAAGGGCGTCGTCAACATCGTCACCGGTGACGGCCGCACCGGCGCCGCGCTGACCGCCCACCCGGACGTCAACAAGGTCGCCTTCACCGGCTCCACCCCGGTCGGCCGGGCCATCGCCAAGCAGCTGGCCGGCACCCGCAAGAAGCTCTCGCTGGAGCTGGGCGGCAAGGCCGCGAACATCGTCTTCGACGACGCGCCGATCGACCAGGCGGTCGAGGGCATCGTCAACGGCATCTTCTTCAACCAGGGCCACGTCTGCTGCGCGGGCTCGCGCCTGCTGGTCCAGGAGTCGGTCCAGGACGAGGTGCTGGACGCCCTGAAGCGCCGGATGGCCACCCTTCGGGTCGGCGACCCGCTGGACAAGAACACCGACATCGGCGCCATCAACTCGGCCGAGCAGCTGGCCCGGATCACCGCGCTGACCGAGGCCGGCGAGGCCGAGGGCGCCGAGCGCTGGTCGCCGGCCTGCGAACTCCCGGGCACCGGCTTCTGGTTCAAGCCGACCCTGTTCACCGGCGTGAGCCAGGCCCACCGGATCGCCCAGGAGGAGATCTTCGGCCCGGTGCTCTCCGTCCTGACCTTCCGCACCCCCGCGGAGGCCGTGGAGAAGGCCAACAACACCCCGTACGGCCTCTCCGCCGGCATCTGGACGGAGAAGGGCTCGCGCATCCTGTGGATGGCGAACCAGCTCAAGGCCGGCGTGGTCTGGGCCAACACCTTCAACAAGTTCGACCCGACCTCGCCGTTCGGCGGCTACAAGGAGTCGGGTTACGGCCGCGAGGGTGGCCGCCACGGTCTGGAGGCCTATCTCGATGTCTGATGTCGCAACGCGTCTTGACGTCCTCAAGACCTACAAGCTGTACGTCGGCGGGAAGTTCCCGCGCTCCGAGAGCGGGCGGGTGTACGAGGTGACCGACTCCAAGGGCGAGTGGCTCGCCAACGCCCCGCTGGGCACCCGCAAGGACGCCCGGGACGCCGTCGTGGCCGCCCGCAAGGCGGTCAAGGGCTGGGCCGGCACCACCGCGTACAACCGCGGCCAGGTGCTGTACCGGGTGGCCGAGATGCTCCAGGGCCGGCGCGAGCAGTTCGCCGCCGAGGTGGCCGTCTCCGAGGGCATCGGCCCGAAGAAGTCCGCCGCGCTGGTGGACGCCGCGATCGACCGCTGGGTCTGGTACGCGGGCTGGACCGACAAGGTCGCCCAGATCGCGGGCGGCGCCAACCCGGTCGCCGGGCCGTACTTCAACCTCTCCACCCCGGAGCCGACCGGCGTGGTCGGGATCGTCGCCCCGCAGGCCGGGTACGGGCACTCGCTGCTCGGCCTGGTCTCGGTGATCGCCCCGGCGATCGCCACCGGCAACACGGTCGTGGTCGCGGCCGCCGCGGACGCCCCGCTGCCCGCGCTGTCGCTGGGCGAGGTGCTGGCCACCTCGGACGTCCCGGGCGGCGTGGTCAACATCATCTCGGGCCGGACCGCGGACATCGCCCCCACCCTGGCCTCGCACCAGGACGTCAACGCGCTGGACCTCACCGGGGCCATCGCCTCCGACGGTCCCGGCGCGGCGCAGTCCCTGGAGGCGGCCGCCGCGGATACCCTGAAGAGGGTGGTCCGTCCGGTGCTGGACCCGTTCGCCCAGGACTGGACCAATGCGCCCGGTACGGACCGGCTACTCTCGTTCCTGGAGACGAAGACGGTCTGGCACCCGATGGGGATCTGACCTCCGTCGCTCCGAGCGAACAACTCCACAGACTGGCCGTCCCCAGTGCCCTCACCCCCCCCAGGGCCCGGACGGTCATTGGACGGACCCGCGCCTCTCCCCCCCTGGCGCGGGTCCGTCGGCGTTCCGGCCGCCCTCCGCTGACGCTCCGTCGACTTTCGTCCCCCCGTACGGCCGACTTTCGACGCTCCCGCGCGCCCGTCCGGCCGGGCCAGAATCGGCGTGACGGAAACGATCAAGGGGGACGCATGGGCGAGTTCATCGGCGAGCTGATGGCGCTGTTCGCGGACGGCTTCTACCGCAGGTGGCACGTGGCCCGCACCACGCGGCGGCTGGCCGCGGGCCGCCCGGTCAAGGTGCCCTGCTCGACCCGGACCGAGCGGCAGCCCGGGTACGTCAACGGCAGCCTGCACATCACGCCCGGGGCCGCCACCGTGGCCCTCGTCACCCGCGACACCGGACGGCTCGACCTGCCCGCCGGCGGCACCTTCCACGAGCCCGAGCCCGACACCTGGCACAGCCAGGACTGGGCCGCCACCGCCTACCGGGCACCCGGCTCCGAGGAGCTGCTCTACCTCCAGGTGGACAGCCGCTACCTGCCGATGGTCCACGTCGCCCTGGCCGACCCGCAGGCGCAGCAGAAGGTCTGAACCGACCGGTTTCGGCAACCGGCCGGGATGCGTCAGACTGGTGTCCCGTGAGTGACTCCCCCATGAACCCCGCACCGACCGCGCATGCCCGGGTGATCCTGCTCTCCGGGCCCTCCGGGTCGGGGAAGTCCTCGCTCGCCGAGCGCAGCGGCCTGCCGGTGCTCCAGCTCGACGACTTCTACAAGGACGGGGACGACCCGACCCTGCCGCGGCTGCCGGACGGCGCCGTCGACTGGGACTCCCCGCTGGCCTGGCACCGCGACCAGGCCGTCGCCGCGATCCGCGCCCTGTACGAGCACGGCCGCGCGGACGTCCCGGTGTACTCGATCCCGGACAACGGCCGGGTCGGCACCCGCGGCCTGGAGCTGGACGGGGCGGGCGCGTTCATCGCCGAGGGCATCTTCGCCGCCGAGATCACCGCCGAGTGCGCCGACCAGGGCCTGCTCGGCGACGCCCTGTGCCTGCGCAACGGCGCGCTCACCACGGCCTGGCGCCGGCTGCGCCGGGACGTCCGGGAGGGGCGCAAGTCGCTGCCGGTGCTGCTGCGCCGGGGCCTGCGGCTGATGCGGGCCGAGCGGTCCATCGTCGGCCGGCAGGTCGCGCTCGGCTCGTACGCGTGCGCCGGCCCGGAGGCCGAGCGGCGGATCCGCGCCGCGGCCCGGACCACCGAGCTCTCCGCCGTCTGACCCCACCCTCCGCGGCCTGCCCCGCACCCTCCGCGGCCTGCCCCGCGGCGCGGCCCGGGACACGACGAAGGCCCGGTGCGTCTCCCCCGCACCGGGCCCTTCGCCTTCCCCGAACGATCCTCGGCTCCCCCACGGGCCCGCTCCCCCGAGCTGCCCCCGGACCGTGACCGTCCGCTTCCCGTCCCCCGACGGGAGTCCTGTTACGCGACCAGCTCGCCGAACGCCCGGACGGTGTCGCCCGACTTGTTCAGGTGCTCGTCCTCGCGCAGCCGGCGCAGGGCGCGCCAGATGCTGCTCTTGACCGTGCCGACGCTGATCCCCAGCACGTCGGCGATCTCCGGGTCGGTCTTGCCCTCGTAGTACCGCAGCACCAGCATGGTCCGCTGGTTCTCCGGCAGCTTCGCCAGCGCCTGCCAGAGCACGGTGCGCAGCTCGGTGCCGCCCATCGCGTCGGTGTCGCCGGCCGTCTCCGGCAGCTCCTCGGTCGGGTACTCGTTGACCTTGCGGCGCCGCCAGGCGGAGATGTGCAGGTTGGTCATGGTGCGGCGGAGGTACCCGCCGACCGCGGCCTTGTCGGTGATCCGGCCCCACGCCCGGTAGGTGCTGAAGAGCGCGCTCTGCAGCAGGTCCTCGGCCTCGTAGCGGTCACCGGTCAGGTGGTAGGCCGTGGCGTACAGGGAGGCGCGGCGCTCGCGCACGTACGCGGTGAACTCCGTGATGTGGTCCTCCGCGACGGCCGGGTGCTCCCCCTGCGCGCCTCCCTGTCCCGCCTCGGTGGTACGGGCCGCCGCGGGAGTCAGCCGCAGCAGCGTCGCACCGGCGGCCTCGCGACCGGTCGGCTCCCCCGAACCGACCGTCCGCAGACCGTTCCCCCCGGTCCCCCGGTTACCCCCCGGGGCGTCCTTGCCCTCGACGCGGACGGGGAGGATCCCCCGCAGCGTGAGGGTGTTGGCGGAGTCGGCCGAACTCCCCAGACGGCCGATCCCGTACAGCTCCCCCGTCCTGCCGCCGCCGCTCACCCGACGGGCGACAGGGTTTCCACCGGTGCTGTGCGCGCACCCCCGCACGGTCACGGCACCGGAGTTCTCGTCGGTCCTGACCTCGTACCGGGTCCGGTGCGACGCGGCTGACGAACGCGCGGTGCGGACAGCCGGGTTGGTCCGGGTCTGAAGCATGGCGTTCATCGTGCGCCCCCTGGGTCGGTACGAGCGGTTCCGGTAGCCGCCCTTCAGCCGGCCTCTCGGCCCGCTGTCCTGCGGCGACACGGAAAATCCTGCCCGCCGGTTGTGATGGCGCTGTCCGCCGACTGTCACAGGGGTGTCACAGGAGCGGGTCGAACGTCCCGGTCCGCTCCCCGCTGAACCCAGACGCCGGGAGCATCCGTTCCGGTTCCCGGCCGGAAGGCGATCGGTCCGGGGGGTGATTCACGGCTTCCGGTGGGCCAAAATGGGGCCGTGCCTTTCCTCCTACTGATCGAGGACGACGACGCCATCCGGACCGGCCTCGAACTCGCCCTCACCCGCCAGGGCCACCGCGTGGCCACCGCCGCCTCCGGTGAGGACGGTCTGCGTCTCTTCAAGGAGCAGCGGCCCGACCTGATCGTGCTGGACGTGATGCTGCCCGGGATCGACGGCTTCGAGGTGTGCCGCCGGATCCGCCGCACCGACCAGCTGCCGATCATCCTGCTCACCGCGCGCTCGGACGACATCGACGTGGTGGTGGGCCTGGAGTCCGGCGCGGACGACTACGTGGTGAAGCCGGTCCAGCCCCGCGTGCTGGACGCCCGGATCCGGGCGGTGCTGCGGCGCGGCGAGCGGGAGAGCTCGGACTCCTCGGCCTACGGCAGCGTGGTGATCGACCGCGCGGCGATGACCGTCACCAAGGACGGACAGGACCTCCAGCTCACTCCGACCGAGCTGCGGCTGCTGCTGGAGCTCAGCCGCCGCCCCGGCCAGGCGCTCTCCCGCCAGCAGCTGCTGCGGCTGGTCTGGGAGCACGACTACCTCGGCGACTCCCGCCTGGTGGACGCGTGCGTGCAGCGGCTGCGGGCCAAGGTCGAGGACGTGCCGTCCGCGCCGACGCTGATCCGCACCGTCCGCGGGGTGGGCTACCGGCTGGACCCGCCGGCCTGATCCCCACCGCCTCCGTCCGGCTCCTCCCACCCCTGAACTCCCGTATCACGACAGGCTCTTGTGACTGACCATCAGACGACTGCCCGGCGCTTCCAGACGGGCCGGTGGCGTCGGCTGCGCTCCCTGCGGGTGCGGCTGATCGCGGTGTTCGCGGCCGTCGCGCTGCTCGCCGCCGTCTCGGCCTCCGGCATCGCGTACTGGCTGAACCGCGACGCGGTGCTCAAGCGCGCCCAGGACACCGCGCTGAACGACTTCCGGGTGTCGCTCACCCGCAACGTCTCCGAGCTGCCGCTGAACGCGAGCTGCCCGGAGCTGGCGGCACTGGCGTCCAGCGTGGCCAGCTCCGGCCTGAGTTACGACGTCGTGGTGGTCGACCAGGCGCACCCGGAGTGCTCGGCCTCCTCCGATCCGGCGCACTTCACGCTGGCCGACGTCCCGACCGCGCTGCAGTCCACCGTCGCCAGGCCGCGCGAGGTCACCGAGAACAACCCGTACCCGTACCACCTGTACTGGCAGCGGCAGAACCTGGAGGGCCGGCCGTTCGTGATCGGCGGCACCAAGGTGGTGCCCGACGGCCCGACGGCGTACATGTTCAAGTCACTGGAGAACGAGCGGGCCGACCTCAACACGCTGGGCTGGTCGCTGGCCATCGCCACGCTGCTCGCGCTGATCGGCTCGGCGCTGCTCGCCCAGGCCGCCTCGGCGACCGTGCTGCGGCCGGTCAAGCGGCTCGGGGACGCCGCCCGGCGGCTCGGCGAGGGGCACCTGGACACCCGGCTGGAGGTCGAGGGCTCGGACGAACTCGCCGACCTGGCACGGACCTTCAACCGGGCCGCGGAGTCGCTGCACGAGCAGGTCGAGGAGCTGAGCGCGCGCGAGGCGCAGAGCCGACGGTTCGTCGCCGACATGTCGCACGAGCTGCGCACCCCGCTGACCGCGATGACCGCCGTGACCGACATCCTGGAGGACGAGGCCGAGTCGCTGGACCCGATGATCGAGCCGGCCGTCCGGCTCGTGGTCAGCGAGACCCGGCGGCTGTCCGACCTGGTGGAGAACCTGATGGAGGTGACCCGCTTCGACGCCGGCACCGCCAAGCTGGTCGCCGACGAGGTGGACGTCGCCGACCTGATCATGTCCTGCATCGACGGGCGGGCCTGGTACGACGCGGTCGAGCTGGACGCCCCGCGCGGCATCCTGGCCGTGGTCGACCCGCGCCGGCTCGACGTGGTCTTCGCCAACCTGATCGGCAACGCGCTGAAGCACGGCGGCTCGCCGGTGCGGGTCAAGGTCCGGCAGGACGGGGAGTCGGTCGTGGTGGAGGTCTCCGACAGCGGCCCGGGCATCCCGGAGGACGTGCTGCCGCACGTCTTCGACCGCTTCTACAAGGCCGACCGGGGGCGGGCGCGCTCGGAAGGCAGCGGTCTCGGGCTGTCGATCGCGATGGCCAACGCGCGGATACACGGGGGAACGATCACGGCGGCGAACGGGGAGGTCGGCGCGGTGTTCACCCTGACCCTGCCGCTGGCTCCGCCGCCTCCGCCGTCCGCGGGCGAGGCCGAGGGCGGCCCCGCCGGCGACGCCGCCGAGGACAAGGACGCCACGTGACCACCCCCACCGACACCGCCGCCCCCCGCACCGTCCTGCGCCGCGGCGCCGGCGTGCTGCTGCTGATCGCGCTGGCCTCCGGCTGCGGCATCCGGCCGACCGCCGTACCGGTCGACGCCGGCGCGCCCGCCAGCCGGACGGCCTGCCCGACCACGCCGCACATACCGGCGGCCCTGGCCACCCCGCCGGGACCGGCCCCGGCCACCACCCCGGCCCGCGGCACCAAGGCGGCCGCGAGCCCGAGCCCGTCGCCCACCCCGGTGGCGCCGGGCAGCCCGCCGCCGGACAACGTGTTCGGCGCGGTGCCGACGGGCTCGCCCTGCCGGTAGGCCGCCGGGTCGGGTCGTCGGGAAGGACCGGCGGGGAGGCGCAGGGGCGGGAAGGGGGACGGAAGGGGCGGCCGGGCCTTCGGGGGGGCGCGTTCTGGAATGTTCACGCCCGGGGTGGAACCGACGTGACGTCGGCCCACGTCCTTCCCCCCGTGCAGCGAGATGGCACCAGGACACGCGATGAGCGTTCCGGCGCGGGGACCGAGAGCAGCCCGGCGGCGGCCGTCCACCGTCCCCTCCGGTTGGCCGGGCTGGTGGGTCTCACCGGCCACCTGACCTTGGTGCTCTGGCTGGTGCTGAGACCGCTGCCGGTGGCCTGGGTGTACGACGCCAACCTGACGCCGCTCGCCTCGCTCCGCTCCTCCAGCGGCTGGCAGGTGGTCGGCGAGCTGCTGCTGCTGGCCCCGCTCGGGGTGCTGCTGCCGCTGGCCGGCGGCCGGCTCCGGGCCCCCTGGCTGCCGTCCTTCCTGCGCACCACCGGCGTCTCCGCGCTGCTGGCGACCGCGCTGGAGTTCCTCTCCTCCTGGGCGCCCGGGCACGTCCTCAACGTGGACCACATCCTGCTCGCCGTGGTCGGCGTGGCCGTCTCCCACCTCGCACTCGTCCCCGGCCTGCGGCACCTGCTGCGGGACCGCCGGGCCCGGGCGCCCCGGCTGGCGGCGCTCGCCGCGCCGCCCGTGGCCGCCGTCACCGCTGTCACCGCCGCCACGGCCGCCTCCGTCGCCGCCGTCGCACCCGCCGCCCGCCGGCGCGCCTACGCCGAGCCGACGCCGCCGGCCGGCTGAGCCGGTCCCCGGGCCCGACCACCGGGCTCCCGACCACCCGGGTGCCGACCACCCGGGCCCCGACCGCTCAGTTCTCGACCGCTCAGTTCTCGACCGCTCGGTCCTCGACCACCCGGCCGCCGACCTCGACCAGCCCGCCCGGCCGCGGCCCGGCCAGCAGCTGCGAGCCCAGGCCCTGGGTGATCGTCAGCGCCCGGCCGAGGTGCGCGGCCAGCAGCAGGGCGGCCGCACCGGTCGCCTCGTCCTCGTCGATCCCGTCGCCCCGCCCGGGGAAGGCCCGGGCCCGTACGGTGCCGGCCGGCTCGTCCTGCCAGGCCCAGGCGTAGACCCACTCCCCCGGCGGCGGCACCTCCAGCGCCTCCACCTCGGCCACCGACCCGTACTGCCGCAGCGTGCGCCCCGGCGCCCACTCCGGGCGGGCCTCGATCCGGGTCAGCCCGCCCTCGCGCCGCACGGCCACCTCACCGGCGGCCGTGACCAGCCGGTCCACTCCCAGCAGCCAGGCGGCGCCCACGCACGGGTGGCCGGCGAACGGCAGGCGCACCGACGGGGTGTAGATGTCGATCGCCCCGCGCTCCGGATCGTCGACGAACACCGTCTCGCTGAAGCCGAGTTCGCGCGCGATCCGCTGCCGGCCCGCCCGCTCCGGCACGGCGGCGCCGTCGCGCACCACGCCGAGCGCGTTGCCGTGGCTCCCGTCGGGCCCGCAAAAGACCCTCAGCACCTCATAATCGGCCATTTCCCCGCCCTCTCGAATCCCGCTCCGGCAGAGCGCAATGACACCGTGACAGAAAGGCGGCGACGAATGTCGGCCGCCTCCAGTACTGTGCGCTCTCGTCCCCGAACGGTACCCGCCGTTTTTTCTTCCCTCCCAGGAAACCGCCTTGAACAATCTCGACTTCAGCGCCGACCCGCTCTTCTCCTGGTACGTGGTGGCGCTGGCGCTCAGCGGCGCCATCCTGACGGTCTTCGGAGCCGTCGCCGGCCGGATGAAGGCCGGTATGCGCGTCCTCAACATCGTCATCGGCCTCGGGTTCCTGGGGTACGCCTACTACCTGGCGTTCGTCTACGACGGCGTCACGTACACCATCTTCTACAAGGTGTTCATCCTGCCGGTCCTGATGATCATCGCCTCGGTGAAGGCGCTGGTGGAACGCAGCAACGCCAAGCAGCAGCAGGCCGCCCAGGCGGCCGCCGCGTTCGACCCGAACGCGCCGCAGGCGCCGTTCAACCCGAACGCCCAGTTCAACCCCAACGCCCCGCAGGCCCCGTACAACCCGAACGCCCCGCAGGCCCCGTACGCCCCGCAGCCGGGCGCGCCCGTCCCGCCGCCGGCCGGCGCCCCCGTCCCGCCGCAGGGCGCCGCGCCGTACCAGCCGGGCCTCCCGCCGCAGCCGGTGGCGGACAACCCGTACGCGCAGCCGCAGCCGCCGCGGCACCCGGCCGGCTGACCGCGCTGCACCCCGCGTCCGGACGCCGGAAGGCCCGGCCGTCGCCCGCCACCGAGCGGGACGGCCGGGCCTTCCGGCGTCTCCGGGGTCAGCGCCCGGTACCGCCCCGCACCCGGTTGCGGCGCCGCGCCACCACCAAGGTGCCGAGGCCGAGGGCGATCGCGACCACCCCGGTGACCGCCAGCGGCTCCGCGGCCGTGCCCCCGCCGGTGGAGGCGAGCCCGGGCCCGGCGGCCGGTGCCACGACGACGACCGGCGGCGGGCCGCCCCCCGCCGGGCTCGGCGCCGCCGAGGGGGCCGCCGC
>NZ_JBEXJK010000103.1:0-22130 GCF_040609095.1 Kitasatospora sp. NPDC004799 | reverse complement strand
GAGGGCCCGGAGAAGTCCGACACCGTCGCGGAGTCCGAGGCCGACCACTGCCGGATCAGCGTCACCACCGTGCTCAAGGCCGGACAGCGGCTGCGCGCCGCCGCCCCGGCCCTCCCGGCCGGTCAGCAGGTACAGCTCGAACCCGTGCTCCGGCAGGCCCTCGGCGAGCCGGTCGCACCAGCTTCCGGCGCCACGCTGGGGATGCGGACGGGCACCCTCGGTGAGCAGGGCAACGCGCACGGGAGACCTCCAGGGCAGGGCGGATTCGCTGGGCGGGATCGCGGACGGATCGGCGGGTTTCCGGGCGGCCCGAGCGGTCGCCCGGGGCGCCCCCGGACGGCGGCGGGGACGGTCGGCGGCGGGGGTCCGGTCGGCCCGGGGCGGCGCCGCGGTTGCCTCGGTGCGGCCCGCCGGCGGGCCGGTTGCGGACGCGCCGCGCTCCGTTCCCCCGGGCGCCCCGCCCGCACCGGCGGGTCGGGCCCGACCCGCCGGGCCCCCGCGGCCGCCCTCCGGTTGTTCCGGCGGCCGCGGCTCCCCCACACCTGTTCGGTCCGACAGCAGAAAGGTAGGACCGGCCCGGGCCGATCCATCGGTCACATGCCTGCCTGCCACCTGATCGAGTGAACCGCCGTGACCTCGGCCCCGGCCGGGCCGTTACCGGGCGGTATGCGCAGCCGCCCGCGCGACCCCGGCCGGCGGAATGCGCTCGACCCGCGGCCCGGGGCTCGGCCCGCGGCCCGGGGCTCGGCCCGCGGCCCGGGGCTCAGCCCGCCGAGTGCGCGATCAGCTCCCGCACCGCCCGGGCGACCTCGTCGGGGTGCTCCATCATCGCCACGTGCCCGGACGCCGGCAGCACCAGCAGCCGGGCGTCCGCGAAGGCCGCGCAGGCGCGGCGGGCCGAGCGGTAGGAGACCAGCTTGTCGCGCAGCCCGTACACCAGCAGCACCGGCGCCTCGACCTGCTCGGCCTGCCGCCACAGCGCCTGGTCGCCGCGCTCGGTGTACGCCGAGACGATGCCGCGGGCCGAGCCGACCAGCGCCTGCATCGCGTGCGGCACCTCCAGCCGGCGCCGGTACTCGGCCACCGCCTGGGCCCGGGTCTCCGGGCTCAGGCTGCCCGGGTCGCCGTAGACCAGCCGCAGCAGGTCCTCGGTGGCCGCCTCGGCGTCGCGCCCGCCCGCGGACAGCCGGCGCAGCACCGCGGGCACGCCGGGCACCGCGAGCAGGCCGGTCGGCCAGGCCGAGCGCTGCGGGGGCAGCTCGGGCAGGGCCGGGGAGACCAGGGTGAGGCTGCGCACCAGGTCCGGGCGCAGGGCCGCGAGCCGGACGGCGACGGCACCGCCCAGCGAGTTGCCGAACAGGTGGACCGGGCCGCGGTCGGCCGCCTCCAGGTAGCCGATCACCGCGCGGACGTGGCCGGAGACGGTGAGGTTGCCGTCGGTGGGCGGGTGGGAGCGGCCGAAGCCGGGCAGGTCCACGGCCTCGCCGTCGACGTGCCCGGAGAGCCGGCCCATCAGGGCCTCCCAGTTGGCGGCCGAGCCGCCGAGGCCGTGCACGAAGAGTCCGGGCTCGCGCCCGTCGGCAGCGCCGTCGTCGGCGGGGCGGTGCACCGCGAGCACCGCGCCGGGGACCTCGACCGTACGTACCTGCTGCTCAGCGCTGCTCATGGTGGACGATGGTAGTGAGCCGCGGCCGAGCGGCCCCGGGGTGGTCCGGCCGTCGGACGCCTCCGTCGCACCACTGCCGAGGCCGAGGTCAGCGCCGTATTGTGGGCTCCTGACAACCAGGCCGACCGTCTTTTCTCGCCTCCGCCGAACGCGGGCGCGGTTACCGAAAAGTAGAATCGGCCATCTTGCCAGCCCCGAACAGACCCGAAGTGAGGAGCGCCGTGACGGCCATCCAGGAGGCGCAGGAGCGCCCGCGCGGTGCCCGCCTGCCGCGAAGCGCCCGCCGTGAACAACTGCTCGGTGCCGCCCAGGAGGTGTTCGTCGCGCAGGGCTACCACGCGGCCGCCATGGACGACATCGCCGACCGCGCCGGGGTGAGCAAGCCGGTGCTCTACCAGCACTTCCCCGGGAAGCTGGAGCTCTACCTGGCGCTGCTGGACAAGCACTGCGACGCCCTGGTCGAGTCGACCCGCGAGGCGCTGTCGACGACCAGCGACAACAAGCAGCGGGTGGCCAACACCATGGAGGCGTACTTCAACTACGTCTCCAGCGACTCCGGCGCCTTCCGGCTGGTCTTCGAGTCGGACCTGACCAACGAGCCGGCCGTGCGCGAGCGGGTCGAGCGGGCCTCCGAGGCGAGCGCGACGCTGGTCAGCAAGGTGATCCAGGAGGACACCGACCTGCCCGAGGCGGAGTCCAAGCTGCTCGCCGCCGGCGTCTGCGGCCTGGCCCAGATCACCGCCCGGTACTGGCTCTCGCAGGGCCGGGAGATCCCCCGCGACGAGGCGGTGCGGCTGGTCGCCAGCCTGTCCTGGCGCGGCCTGAAGGGCTTCCCGATGCACCCGGGCGAGCAGTCCGGCGAGGGCGCCGCCCACCAGGGCTGATCCACCGGCCTTCGCCTGGCCGGGGATCCGGTGCTCTATGGTGAAGCCGTACGGCACGGTCGCCGCGAACGCTTGTCCCAGGCGGTCCGGTGCCCGTGCGTGGAGGCTGCAACCCCGGAGGGACGGAAGCCGTGGAGGTCAAGATCGGCGTGCAGAACGCGCCGCGCGAGATCGTGATCGAGAGCTCGCAGACTGCCGATGAGGTCCAGAGCGCGGTCGCGAAGGCGCTGGAGGGCTCGGAGAAGATCTTCGCACTGTCCGACGAGCACGGCCGCCGCATCATCGTCCCGGCCGAGCGCCTGGCGTACGTGGAGATCGGCGAGCCGGCCGCCCGCAAGGTCGGCTTCGGCACCGCCTGAGGCGCCGCCGCACAGGACCGTCCGGTGCCCCGTTCCCGTCAGGGAGCGGGGCACCGTCGCGTGTACGGCCAGGCGGGACGGGGTACGGCGAGGGTGCGGCGCCGGTGCCGCGGGCCCGTCCCCCGGGAGGCAGTCTTGTTGGTCGAGTCGATCGCCTTCGCCCTCGTCGGCCTGGTCGCGGGCGGCACCGCCCTGCTGGCCCGGCCCGCGTACTTCCGGGCCGCCCGGGGCCTGACCATGGGCACCGCGCTGGCGGCGGCGCTGGTCGGCGGGGTGGTCGCGCACTTCAGCGTGGACGGGCGCCAGCCGGCCGTGTCCGTCGCGGCCGCGGCGGTGGCCTCGGGCGTGCTCACCTCGCTGCTGGCCCGGCCGGACCTCGCCGCCGGGCGCGCTCCGGCGCACCGGCACCACCCGCACCGGCCCGGCACCCACCGCGCGGCGCGGCGGCACCGGGCGGCCTGAGGCGCTGCCGGCGGCCCGGGCCCGTCAGGAGGCCAGGCCGAGCGCGGCCATCCGCCGGGTGTGCGCCTCGGTGATCCGGTTGAACATCTTGCCGACCTCGACCAGGTCGAAGCCCTGCACCTGGACGCCGCCGACCAGCAGGTTGGACAGCGCGTCGCGCTCGGCGACCACCCGCTGGGCCTGGCTGAGCGCCTCGCCCATCAGCCGCCGACCCCACAGGGCGAGCCGGCCGCCGGCCCGCGGGTCGGCCTCGATGGCCTGGCGGACCTTGTCGACGGCGAACTGGGCGTGGCCGGTGTCGGACATCACGCTCAGCACCAGGTCGCGGGTGTCGTCGTCCAGCCGGACGGCCACCTCGCGGTAGAAGTCGGTCGCGATGGCGTCGCCGACGTAGGCCTTGACCAGGCCCTCCAGCCAGTCCGAGGGCGCCGTCATCCGGTGGAACAGCTCCAGCGGCTCGACGAAGGGGCGCATCGCCTCCTGCGGGTCGGCGCCGATCTCGGCGAGCCGGTCGTGCAGCCGCTGGTAGTGCTGGAACTCGGCGGAGGCCATCCGGGCCAGCGCCGCCTTGTCGGCGAGGTCGGGCGCCAGCTTGGCGTCCTCGGCGAGCCGCTCGAAGGCACTCAGCTCGCCGTACGCGAGCGCGCCGAGCAGGTCCAGCACCGCCGCCCGGTACCCGGGGTCGGCCGAGCACGCGGCCCAGTCCCCGATCGAGCCGGCCGCCGCGTCCTGCGTCTCACCATGGGTCTCCATGACCTGCCACCTTAGTCCCGCCCGGCCCGCTCCCCCACCACCGGCCGCGCCCGGGTGACCGGCCGGACCGGCCGGTTCGGCGGCAGTTGCCGGGGGCAATGTCAGACGCGTCACGTGTTCGAGTCGTCGCCTGACTGTATGGTGGTACGGAGCCCGTCGTGTTCGCATGGTGTCACCGCCGTCTCGGTACCCCGCGCGAACCCTCCGTAGCGGCACCGTCCAGCCGGACGTGTCCGCACCGGTGGCACGGGTACTCACGTACGCGGATGCCCGGTCGGAGAGCCGATCGGCTCCGACCATGGCTTGGACTTCAAGCCTTGGCACCGCATCAGTGGCCGAGCGAGGGCCGCCGAGACCACGCCCCGAGGCGGAGGTCCCGCGCAGGTCCCTCACGGGAACCCTCCCCGACGCCGCCGGCGACGCGCCCCGCACCAGGGCAGCGCGCACCGGCCGGCCGCAGGGACCGGCGCGGTTGAGCGTTCGCGCAGCTGTATCAGGGCCGCCCAGGCCCGTAGGCAGCCGCGCGGCTGCCCGCCCGCCGCTCGCTCTCGGCCCCTCCACACGGAAGAGGCAGCACCCTGTCCACCACCGCTGAACCCATCAAGACGACCTTCCGGGAACTGGGGATCCTCCCGGAGACCGCCGAGGCACTCGAGTCCGTCGGCATCGTCCACCCCTTCCCCATCCAGGAGATGACCCTCCCGGTCGCGCTGACCGGCCACGACGTCATCGGCCAGGCCAAGACCGGCACCGGCAAGACCCTCGGCTTCGGCCTCCCGCTGATCGAGCGGGCCGTCGTGCGCGCCGACGTGGACGCCGGCCGGGCCACCGAGGACCAGCTCTCGGACTTCCCGCAGGCGCTGATCGTCGTCCCGACCCGCGAGCTGTGCACCCAGGTCACCAACGACCTCCAGACCGCCGGCAAGGTGCGGAACGTGCGCGTCCTCGCCGTCTACGGCGGCCGGGCGTACGAACCGCAGGTGGAGGCGCTCACCAAGGGCGTCGACATCGTGGTCGGCACCCCGGGCCGACTGCTCGACCTGGCCGGGCAGAAGAAGCTGAACCTGTCCAAGGTCCGCGCGCTGGTCCTGGACGAGGCCGACGAGATGCTCGACCTGGGCTTCCTGCCCGACGTCGAGAAGATCATCACCATGCTGCCCGCCAAGCGGCAGACCCTGCTGTTCTCGGCCACCATGCCGGGCCAGGTCATCAGCCTCGCCCGCCGGTACATGAGCCAGCCGACCCACATCCGGGCCGCCGCCCCGGACGACACCGGCGCGACCGTCGCCAACATCGAGCAGCACATCTTCCGTGCGCACTCGCTGGACAAGGTCGAGATGGTCTCGCGCATCCTGCAGGCCGAGGGCCGCGGGCTGGCGATGATCTTCTGCCGCACCAAGCGCACCGCCGCCGACGTCTCCGACCAGCTGACCCAGCGCGGCTTCGCGGCCGGCGCGGTCCACGGCGACCTCGGCCAGGGCGCCCGCGAGCAGGCCCTGCGGGCCTTCCGCAACGGCAAGGTCGACGTGCTGGTCTGCACCGACGTCGCGGCCCGCGGCATCGACGTCGAGGGCGTCACCCACGTCATCAACTACCAGTGCCCCGAGGACGAGAAGACCTACCTGCACCGGATCGGCCGCACCGGCCGGGCCGGCGCCTCGGGCACCGCCGTCACCCTGGTCGACTGGGACGACATCCCGCGCTGGCAGCTGATCAACAAGGCGCTGGACCTGCCGTTCAACGACCCGGAGGAGACCTACTCCACCTCCGCGCACCTGTACGAGCTGCTGAAGATCGCGCCGGGCACCAAGGGCATCCTGCCGCGCTCGGAGCGGACCCGCGCCGGGCTGGGCGCGGAGGAGGTCGAGGACCTCGGCGAGACCGGTGGACGCGGCTCCCGCTCGGGCCGCGGCGGTCGCGGTGAGCGCGGTGAGCGCGGCGGCCGCGGTGGCCAGGGCGGCTCCGGCCGTCCGGGCGCCGGTGCCGCCACGGCCGAGACCGAGGAGCAGAAGCCGCGCCGCACCCGTGAGCGCCGCCGCACCCGCCGGGGCTCGGTGGTCGGCGCCGAGGGCGAGGCCGCTGCCGTCGTGACCGAGGCCGCCGTGCCGGCTCCGGCCGTCGAGGGCGCCGATGGCGAGGCCGCGCCGCGCCGTCGCCGCCGTCGCTCGCGCGGTGGTGCCGCTGCGGCCGAGGCCGCGGTGGCGGTCGAGGCGACCCCGGCCGCCGAGGCCGTCGTGGCCGAGGCCGCGGCGGTCGTCGAGGCCGCTGTCGAGGCGGTCGCCGAGGCTCCGGCCCCGGCTCCGGCGAAGAAGGCCACCCGCACCCGGACCCGCAAGCCGAAGGCGGAGGCCGTCGAGGCGGTCGAGGCCGCGGCTCCGGTCGCCGAGACCGAGGCGGCTGCTGAGGCTCCGGCCAAGAAGGCCACCCGCGCCCGCAAGCCCAAGGCCGAGGCCGTCGAGGCGGTTGCCGTCGAGGCCGTCGCCGCCGAGGCGGTCGCCGAGGCCCCGGCCCCGGTGAAGAAGGCCACCCGGGCCCGCAAGCCCAAGGCCGAGGCCGTCGAGGCCGCTGCTGCCGCCGCCGAGACCGCCGAGGCTCCGGCCCCGGTGAAGAAGGCGACCCGGGCCCGCAAGCCCAAGGCCGTCGCCGAGACCGCCCCGGAGGCCCCGGCCACCGAGGCCGCCGCCGAGGTCCCGGCCCCCCGCAAGCGCACCCGCACCCGCAAGGTCGCCGCGCCCGTGGAGGCCACCCCGGAGAGCTGACACCCCCGTGTCTCCCCCGAGGGGGCGAGCCAGGCCACCCGGCCCGGCCCGCCCCCTCGGGCGTTCCCGGACGCCGCCGACACCCACGGCAAACGCCCCTCCCGGCGTTCGCCCGGAGGGCGGGCGGCGCGGCGTCGGGGTGCGTGCGGCGCGAGGCGAAGGTGGGGGCGCCTCCAGGCCGGGGAGCGGCGCCCCGCAGACGCGGGTGTGACGTAAGGCCCTAGGCTCGGGGTGTCGGGGAACCGCCGGCAGGACCAGCAGGGAGAGCAGCCCATGAGCACGCCGCCGTTCGTCACGCTGCCCGGGTGCGCGCGGGCCGAGCGGGTGGTGACCGGGCGCGGGGAGTTCGCGGCGCTGCGGGCGGAGCCGGCCGGGCCGGTGCGGGGCGCGGCGCTGCTGGTGCCGGGGTTCACCGGCAGCAAGGAGGACTTCATCGGGCTGCTGGAGCCGCTGGCGGCCGCCGGGTACCGGGTGACGGCCGTGGACCAGCGCGGGCAGTACCAGACCGGCGGCCCGGACGACCCGGCGGCGTACGGCGTCGGGGCGCTCGGCGCGGACGTCCGGGCGCTCACCGAGGCGCTGGCGGCCGACGGCACGCCGCTGCACCTGCTGGGGCACTCCTTCGGCGGCCAGGTGGTGCGCGAGGCGGTGCTCGCCGCAGCCGCCGAGGGCCCGCTGCCCTGGCGGTCGCTGACCCTGGTGTCCACCGGCCCGGGCGCGATCGACCCCGCCGAGGCGGCCCGCACCCGGCTGCTGCTGGACGCCCTGCGGAGCCTGGACCTGGAGCAGATCTGGCAGGTCATGCGGCAGCTGGAGGCGGAGAGCGGGCAGCCGCGGCCGCGGCCGGAGCCGGCCGTCGCGGAGTTCCTGCACCGGCGCTGGCTGGCCAACGTGCCGCTGGCGCTGACCGTCACCGGCGGCCACCTGGTGGCCGCGCCGGACCGGGTGGCGGAGCTGGCCGCCGCCACCGCCGGGCTGCCGCTGCTGGTGCTGTCCGGGGAGCGGGACTACGCCTGGCCGGTCCCGGAGCAGACCGCGATGGCCGAGCGCCTGGGCGCCCGCCGGGTGGTGGTCGCGGACGCCGGCCACTCCCCCAACGCCGAGCGGCCGGCCGCCACCGCCGAGGCGCTGGCCGCGTTCTGGGCCTGACCGACGCCGGAACGGCCGCGCCGGTTCCGCCGGCGCCCGAAGAGTGGTCTGTACCACTTCTACAACGTCGATCGGCGTCAACAGAGGACAAAAGTCGTTAGTTACGGTAATCTTTGATTCTGTCCGGGAATCATCGCCGGCCTCCACGCCGGCGCCGATCGCCCGAAACCTGGACTTCACGGGCGGGCAACGGCCCGGTAGCACCGCCACCTCACCGTGGTACCCGAGGCACCGGACGCAGTGGGCGCGCAGCAACAGCCCTTGCGATCCCCTGCCGCAGCAGACCGCCGTACGCGCGACCACGACCCGCCCGGTCCGGCCCCGCCGCCGGATCCGCACGACCCCGAAAGGGCTGATACCGACTCAGCCGCGACCGCCCCGCCCCGCGGGGTCAGGAAAGGAGACGCCCATGACGAAGACCATGCGCTTCGAGATCGTCCGACTTGACGACGCCAACGGCTCCGCCACCGACCGCCAGATCGCCGACGCCGCCACCGTGCGCGAGGTCGTCCAGGCCGCCGCCCGCACCGGCGAGCGCGTCCTCATCCGTCCGTGCCCGACCGTCTGACCCGGCGCGGCGGCTCCGCCCCGGAGTCCTCACCCGCCGCCGACGAGCCGGGAGCGTCCGATCCGGACGTTCCGATACCCGACTGACGCCCCGTCACCGCATTCGCCGATGACGGGGCGTCAGTGCGTCCGGGGCCGGCGCCCGGACGTTTGCCGCCGCCCGGGACGGGACATCCCCCAACGGGAGCCGTCCGCACCGCGCCTCACCCGGCGCCGGTCGGGCGACCGCCACCGACAGGTTCCGCCGAGCCCTCCGTACGGGTGATCGTCCTTGACGCGGCGGTCCGGAGGGAGGAGCGTTGACGGCTATGAGGGGCGAGCCAAGCTGCCCGAGGTGCGCCGGTCGGGTCCGCGCCCCCGGTCTGTTCTCAGACACCTGGCAGTGCGACCGGCACGGAGCCGTGCACCCGATGCAGCCGGTGCTGCCGCCGAGTGTGGAGGCCCTCGGCGTCGCCGTCGCCCGCTCCCAGGTCCCGGTCTGGCTGCCCTGGCCGCTCCCGGTCGGCTGGCTCTACACCGGCATCGCCCACGTCGGCGACGACGTCTCGGGCGCCCGGGCCACCGCCGTCGCCTGCTCCGGCCCGGCCCCGCTCGGCGGCTTCGGCGAACTGGTGCTGGTCGCCGAGGAGCTGGGGGTCGGCCTCGGCGCCCGCTACGCGGGCCTGCCCGGGCCGGACCCGGGCGACTCCGTCGGCCTCTACAAGCCCGCCGACGCCAAGCTGATGGCGGCCGGGCGGCCCACCCCGATGTTCCACGTCCCGGACGCCCCGGCGGACCGCGCGGTGTTCGTCGGCGAGGCCCGCGGCCTCTGGCTCTGGGCGGTCGCCTGGCCCGAGCAGTCCGCGCTGGTGATGTACGACGAGCTGGTGCTCACCGACCTGCGCGAGGCCGGCGCCGAACTGGACCTGCTGCCCTGCGGGGCGCTCTCCCCCCGGCTGCTCGGCTGACCCCTGGCCTATCCTGGGCGGCACCCACGAGCCCCCAGGAGCCGATCCGTGCGCATCGACCTGCACGCCCACAGCAACGCCTCCGACGGCACCGACACCCCGGCCGAGCTGGTCGCGGCAGCCGTCGCCGCGGACCTCGACGTGGTGGCGCTGACCGACCACGACACCGTGGCCGGCCACGCCGAGGCCGCCGCGGCGCTGCGCGCACTGCCCGCGGGCAGCCGGCTGACGGTCGTCCCGGGCGCCGAACTGTCCTGCGCCGTGGACGACATCAGCATGCACCTGCTGGCGTACCTGTTCGACCCCGCGGAGCCGGAGTTCGCGCGCGAGCGGGACCTGGTCCGCACCGACCGGTTCCGGCGCGGTCGGGCCGTCGTCGAGCGCTGCCGGGAGCTCGGCGCGGAGATCAGCTGGGAGCAGGTGCAGCGGATCGCCGGGGCCGGCTCGGTCGGGCGGCCGCACATCGCCAGCGCGCTGGTCGAGGCGGGCGTGGTGGCCACCGTCTCGGACGCCTTCACCGCCGACTGGCTGGCCAACGGCGGGCGGGCGGACGTCCGCAAGCACGAGACCGACCCGGTCGCGGCGGTCCGGCTGGTCCGGGCGGCCGGCGGGGTGCCGGTCTTCGCCCACCCGGGCGCGGTCAAGCGCGGCCGGACGGTCTCCGACCAGGTGATCGCCGACCTCGCGGCGGCCGGGCTGGCCGCGCTGGAGGTCGACCACACCGACCACGACGAGGAGACCAGGGCGCGGCTGCGCGGCCTGGCGGGCGAACTCGGCCTGCTGGTCACCGGCTCCAGCGACTACCACGGCACCCGCAAGACCGTTCGGCTCGGCGAGCACACCACCGACCCGGAGGTGTACGAGGCGCTGCTGGCGCAGGCCACCGGCGCGCAGCCGATCGGGCGCTGAACCGGCGCCGGGCCGGGCGGCGCGCCGGTCAGTCCAGCCGGACGCCGCGCCGGTCCGGGTCGCGCAGGTCGGTGCCCTGGTCGAGCCAGCGCTCGTGGAGCGCGGCCGCGCCGTGCACCCGCTTCCAGCCCGCCTCGTTGGGCGTCATCGGCAGCAGCGGCAGGAAGCGGACCGGGTCGGCCGGCTCGGCCAGCTCCAGGTCCTCGACCAGGCCGCCCGGTTCGGCCGCCAGCACCGAGGTGAAGGGCGCACCGTCCCAGAGCGGGGAGCCGAGGTCCAGCGAGCCGCCCGGGGCCACCACCAGGCCCTCGACCTGCGGGGTGGCGGCGAAGGTGGCCAGGGTGCGCAGCACGCTGTCGCGCCCGCCCCGGACGGTGAGCACCAGTTCGACGCGCGGGCCGCGCACCTGGTCGGCGACCGGCGAGGTCGGGTCGGCCATCGGCGCGGCGGACATGCCGAGCGTGGCGTACCGCACCAGGCCCTCGGCGTCCGGGCCGAAGCGCAGCACCTCGATCCGGTCGGCACCGAGGAAGGTGACCGCAGCGCGGCCGCCCGGTTCGCCGAAGGTGGAGATCAGCCGGGCCTCGACGGCGGCCAGCACCGCCTCCCGGGAGAGCTCCGGGGAGCTGCCGCCGTGGGGGTCGCCGAAGAGCGGGAAGTCGTGCGCCATGCCGGTGAGCGTAACCCCCGGGGGTTCGCGGGCCGCGTGCGGGCGGGTCGGCGGGCGGTCCCGGCCGGGCCGGCAGTCGGGCGCGGACGGGCCGGAGGCGGTCGCGGGCCGGGCGGAGGCGGGGCGGGAGGCACCAGGATCCCGTAAAGGCTTCGGAAACCTCCGGGCAACCCGTCGGCTTCGACACCCGGTCAGATGTTAGGGTGAGCGACTGGCCACCGGGATCGTTTCGTCCCGGGGCGGCGGCGCGAAGGAGGTGGTTGCGGTGGATACCGGCCGACCATGCAGTACCGGCAGCTCTGCCCGGCCCCGCCTTCCCCGTACCCCGCGCCCCGCAGGCCCCATCGGCTGATCCAGCCGCGGTAGCCCCGGGCACGGGCCCCATGGCGGGCCGACCCGGCCGGGAGAGCACTTTCATTCCCCGTTCCACCGGTGTTCTCCGCCGTCGTACCGCGGCCGAACGTTCGTCCTTCCGTGCCGCCGCGCGACGGTTCCTGCCTCTGGGAGCCTGCCATGTCGATGATCAACAGCCTGCGCGCCGCCGTCCGCACCAACCGCCGCCGCGGCGCGGCCGGCGTCTACGACGTCCTGCCCGAGGACGCCGCCTCGGCGGTCGTGGACTGCGCGGTCTACCAGCACGGCAAGCGCCGGGGCGAGACGTGCAGCCCGCGCGAGGCCGCCCGCCGGGTCAAGGCCGCGCACCAACTCCCCGAGGGCGAGGGATCGTTCAGCTGGATCGGGCTGCACGAGCCGACCGAGGCCGAGTTCGAGGGGATCGCCCAGCGCTTCGGCCTGCACCCGCTCGCGGTCGAGGACGCGGTGCACGCGCACCAGCGGCCCAAGGTCGAGCGCTACGACGACGTGCTGTTCGCCGTCTTCAAGACCATCCGCTACGTCGAGCACGACCAGCTGACGCCCACCAGCGAGGTGGTGGAGACCGGCGAGCTGATGGTCTTCGCGGGCCGGGACTTCGTGATCACCGTCCGGCACGGCGGCCACGGCTCGCTGCAGGAGCTGCGCCACCGGCTGGAGGCCGACGCGGACGAGGCCGGGCTGCTCGCCAAGGGCCCGGCGGCGGTGCTGCACGCGATCGCCGACCACGTCGTGGACAACTACCTGCTGGTCGCCGAGCGGCTCCAGAACGACGTGGAGGAGATCGAGTACGGCGTCTTCTCGGCCAAGGGCGGGCGCAGCGCCGACGTCGGCCGGGTCTACCAACTCAAGCGCGAGGTCCTGGAGTTCAAGCGCGCCGTGGTGCCGCTGCTGCGCCCGATGCAGCAGCTGTCCGAGCCGCTCCAGCGGCTGGTCGACCCGGACATCCAGAAGTACTTCCGGGACGTCGCCGACCACCTGGCCCGGGTCGCCGAGCAGGTGCACGGCTTCGACGAGCTGCTGAACTCGCTGCTGCAGGCGAACCTGGCGCAGGTCTCGGTGGCGCAGAACGAGGACATGCGCAAGATCACCGCCTGGGCGGCGATCTTCGCGGTGCCCACCATGATCACCGGCGTCTACGGCATGAACTTCGACTACATGCCCGAGCTGCACCACAAGTACGGCTACCCGATGGTGCTCGGCACGGTCGTGCTGATCTGCGTCGGGATGTACCGGGGCTTCCGCCGCAACGGCTGGCTCTGAGCGCCGGCCCCGCCCGCGGCTACCGGCGGCCGCCGCGGGCGACCAGGACCAGGCCGAGCAGGATCAGCACCACCGCCGGGTAGGCGGCCGCCGGGGGCCACTGGCCGAGCCAGAGGGCGGCGATCAGCGTCGCGCCCGGGGTCTCCAGCAGGATCGCGGTGGAGGTGATCGACGGCCCGAGGCTGCGCACCACGCGGTTGCTCAGCGAGTGGCCGAGCAGCTGGGCGGTGACCATCAGCAGCACGATCTGCCACCACGCCCCGGCCGGCCACCCGGCCAGCGGCGTCCCGGCGACCAGGCAGATCCCCAGCAGCACCGCCGCCGTGGTGGCGTAGCAGACCAGGGTGTACGCGGTGGTGCTGACGGTCCTGCGGACCTCGGCGCCCAGCAGCATGTACCCCGCCGCGGCCAGGCCGGCGGCGAGCGCGAGCGCGTCGCCGAGCAGCGCGCGCGGGGAGAGCGAGAGGTCCACCCCGGTCAGCACCAGCACGCCGGCGAAGGCCACGGTGGTGCCGAGCCAGACCAGCCGCGGCGCCCGGACGCCCATCAGCCGCATCAGCAGGATGGTCCACAGCGGGGTGGCGGTGACCAGGGCGGTGGCCGAGGCCACCGAGGTCATCCGCAGGCTGGGCATCCAGAGCGCGAAGTGCACGGCGAGCAGCGTCCCGGCGGCCACCGCGAGCAGCAGCGCCCGCCGGCCGATCCCGCGCAGCTCGGCGCGGTGGCGCAGCAGCGCGTACGGGCCGAGGACGCCGACCGACATGACGTTGCGCCAGAAGGCGATGGCCAGCGCGGGCGCGGCGGTGGCGCTGATCAGCGGGCCGGAGAGCGAGATGCCGCCGATCGAGACGGCGAGCAGCAGCAGGTCGAGGGTGGGGAGCGGGTGCGCCGGGGACGGGCCGGCGGTCGCGGGGGCGGCGGACGGGGCGGTCGCGGGCCGGACGGCGGGCACGGCGCTCCTTGCTGGTCGCGGGGGTGGGGCGGTCATACGGTAAGGCCCGTGGCGGCGCAATGGAACTGTCGCCCGGAGGCTGAGACGTCCCGGGAGCCCCGGTTGCCCCACCGGACGCCCCCCGGTGGCCGTACGCTGTCCGCCATGGACCGTACGCCCGCCGCCGCGACCGCCGACGACTTCCTCGACCAGGCCCTGCTGGAGGAGGCCGCGAAGAAGTCCGGCCTGCTCTGGGTGCGCGCGGACGGGCAGGAGCACGCCCGGCCGCTGTGGCACGCCTGGCACGACGGCGCGGTCGTGGTGGTCGGCGGGGGCGGCGAGCAGCCGCTGCACGGCCTGGAGCCCGGCGCCGGGGCCGTGGTCACCGTCCGCAGCAAGGACAAGGGCGGCCGGCTGACCGGCTGGAGCGCCCGGGTGGTCGAGCTGACCCCGGACGGCGAGGCCTGGCTGGGCGCCGTCGAGGAGCTCAAGGGCAAGCGGCTGAACGCGCCCGACACCGACGCCATCACCGCCCGCTGGGCCCGTGAGTGCCGGGTGCTGCGGCTGGAGCCGGCCGGCCCGCTCACCGAGCGCCCCGGGGCGATGCCGGACGGCTCGCACGCCGCGCAGCCGGTGCCCACCCCGGCCACCACCCGCCGCCCGATCCCGGCCGGGCTGCCCAAACTGCTGTTCAAGCGTCGCTAAAGCTTCACGCCCGGGACGCGTCCGACGGCTACCGTGCCTCCCGGCCGGGCCCCGGACCCGCGGGTAGCCTTGGCCGCGGGTGCGCCCCCGGCGCACCTCCGGAACGGCGTCGAACGAGGCGAGGGTTTATGGCAGGGCCAGGCACCCGGGTCTTCATCTCCCATCTGTCCGCCATCGCGGTCTTCGACCCGAACGGCGACCAGGTCGGGCGGGTCCGGGACGTGGTCGTGTCGCTGCGGCTCGGCGGCCGCCCGCCGCGCGTGCTGGGCCTGGTGGTCGAGGTGGTCGGCCGGCGCCGGATCTTCCTGCCGATGACCCGGGTGACCAGCCTGGAGTCCGGCCAGGTGCTCACCACCGGGGTGATCAACCTGCGCCGCTTCGAGCAGCGCCCGTCCGAGACCCTGGTGCTCGCCGAGCTGCTGGACCGCACCGTCACCTGGTCCAAGACCGGTGAGGCCGTCACCGTGCTGGACGTCGGCATGGTGCAGACCCGGCTGCGCGAGTGGGAGATCAGCAAGGTCTTCGTCCAGGTCGGCCGGGCCGGCCGGCTGCGCAAGGGCAAGGGCGAGCGGCTCACCCTGGACTGGCAGGACGTCACCGGCTTCTCGGTCCCCGAGCAGGACCAGGGCGCGGCCAACCTGCTCGCCACCTTCGAGCAGCTGCGCCCCGCCGACCTCGCCAGCGTGCTGCACCACCTGTCCGCCAAGCGCCGCGCCGAGGTCGCCGCCGCCCTCGACGACGAGCGGCTGGCCGACGTCCTGGAGGAGCTGCCCGAGGACGACCAGGTCGAGATCATCGGCAAGCTCCAGGAGGAGCGCGCCGCCGACGTCCTGGAGGCGATGGACCCGGACGACGCCGCCGACCTGCTCTCCGAGCTGCCGGGCGACGAGGCCGAGCGGCTGCTCCAGCTGATGGAGCCGGAGGAGGCCGCGCCGGTGCGCCGCCTGCTGACGTACGAGGAGGACACCGCCGGCGGTCTGATGACCACCGAGCCGGTCGTGCTGGAGCCGGACGCGACGGTCGCCGAGGCGCTGGCCCGGGTCCGGATCAGCGACCACAAGCCCGCGCTGGCCGCGCAGGTCTTCGTCTGCCGCCCGCCGAACGAGACCCCGACCGGCCGCTACCTGGGCACCGTGCACTTCCAGCGGCTGCTGCGCGAGCCCCCGTACGTCCTGGTCGGCTCGCTGGTGGACGACGACCTGGACCCGCTGCCGCCGGACACCCCGCTGTCGCTGATCACCAGCTACCTGGCGACCTACAACCTGGTCGCCGCGCCGGTCGTGGACGAGGCGGACCACCTGCTCGGCGCGGTGACCGTCGACGACGTGCTCGACCACCTGCTGCCGGACGACTGGCGCGACGCCGCGCTGCACACCCACGACGGGGACCACGACGACGACAGGGAAGGGGTGACCGGTGGACGGTGACCGCAGCAAACGGCCGGACGACTCCGCGCGCCGGCGCCTCCAGGGCGAACTGCGCCAGCTGCGTCAGCTGCGCGAACTGCGCACCCGCGAGGGCGCCCGCGACCGGCGCGCGGAGACCGCGCCGATCACCGGCACCGGCCGCACCCGGCTCGACCAGCCGCGCACCGCGCGGCCCGGCCTGCTCACGCTGCCCTCCTACGACCCGGAGGCCTTCGGCGTCCTGTCCGAGCGGATCGCCCGCTTCCTCGGCACCGGGCGGTTCATCGTCTGGATGACGGTGGTGGTCATCGTCTGGATAGCGTGGAACACCCTGCTGCCGGCGAGCGCGCGCTTCGACGAGTACCCCTTCATCTTCCTGACCCTGGCGCTGTCGCTGCAGGCCTCGTACGCGGCCCCGCTGATCCTGCTGGCGCAGAACCGCCAGGACAACCGGGACCGGGTCAACATGGAGCAGGACCGGGCCCGCAGCGACCGCAACATCGCCGACACCGAGTACCTGACCCGCGAGGTCGCGGCCCTGCGGCACGGGCTCGGCGAGGTCGCCACCCGGGACTTCGTCCGGTCCGAACTCCAGTCCCTGCTCAAGGAGATCGACGAGCGCCGGGAGGCCCCCGAACGGCTGTGACCGGCGGCACGCTACCGACGGGTTAAGGGGATCCGTCGGCGCCGTACCATCAAGGCATGGCCAACGAGACAGAGGTCGCGGCCGGCGTCACGGAGGAGTCCGTACGCCAGGCGCTGGCGACCGTCAACGACCCGGAGATCAACCGCCCGATCACCGAGATCGGCATGGTGAAATCGGTCGAGATCGCCGAGGGCGGCGCGGTGCGCGTCGCGGTCTACCTGACGGTCTCCGGCTGCCCGATGCGCGACACCATCGTCACCCGGGTGCGCGAGGCGGTCGGGAAGGTCCCCGGCGTGACCGGCGTCGAGGTCGAGCTCGACGTGATGAGCGACGAGCAGCGCAAGGAGCTCTCCCAGCTGCTGCGCGGCGGCGCCCCCGAGCGGGAGATCCCGTTCGCCAAGCCGGGCACCCTGACCCGGGTCTACGCCGTCGCCTCCGGCAAGGGCGGCGTCGGCAAGTCCTCGGTGACCGTCAACCTGGCGGCCGCGATGGCCGCCGACGGCCTGAAGGTCGCCGTGGTGGACGCCGACATCTACGGCCACAGCGTGCCGCGCATGCTGGGCGTGGAGGGCCGGCCGACCCAGGTCCAGGACATGATCATGCCGCCGCAGGCGAACGGCGTGAAGGTCATCTCGATCGGCATGTTCACCCCGGGCAACGCCCCGGTGGTGTGGCGCGGCCCGATGCTGCACCGCGCGCTCCAGCAGTTCCTCGCCGACGTCTGGTGGGGCGACCTGGACGTGCTGCTGCTGGACCTGCCGCCGGGCACCGGCGACATCGCGATCTCGGTGGCCCAGCTGGTCCCCAACGCGGAGATCCTGATCGTCACCACCCCGCAGATGGCCGCCGCCGAGGTGGCCGAGCGGGCCGGCACCATCGCGGTGCAGACCCACCAGAAGATCGTCGGCGTGATCGAGAACATGTCTGGCATGCCGTGCCCGCACTGCGACGAGATGATCGACGTCTTCGGCACCGGCGGCGGCCAGACCGTCGCGGACGCGCTCACCCGCACCGTCGGCGCGACCGTCCCGGTGCTCGGCTCGATCCCGATCGACGTGCGGCTGCGCGAGGGCGGCGACGACGGCCGCCCGGTCGTGCTCGCCGCGCCCGACTCCCCGGCCGGTGCCGCCCTGCGCGCGGTGGCCGGCAAGCTCGGCGGCCGCCAGCGCGGCCTGTCCGGGATGTCGCTGGGCCTGACGCCGAAGAACAAGTTCTAATCAAGCACCGGGCTGGTCAGCGGCTGGGCACCCGCCCACCCCGCTGACCAGCCCGTTTGCCGCCATCACCTGTCAATGTCGGTCGCCCCCGGCACCCCTCGCACGGCCCACCGACGGCCCCTGCACACTCAGCGCAGGGGCCGCCTTCTGCCCGCTCAATCACCACGGACACTAAAGCGTCCAACCCGGACGTGACAGCGTCCATTCTGGACGCTATGGTACGGGCAGGCGACCTTGGAGGAAGCGTGACGACCTACGCGTTCTGGAACAACAAGGGCGGCACCGGCAAGACGAGCCTGTGCTTCCAGTCCATCTGCTTCTACGCAAACCAGCATCCTGAAGAGCGCATTCTCGCAATCGATGTCTGCCCCCAGGCAAACCTCTCCGAGCTTTTCCTCGGCGGGCTTTCAAACGATGGAAGCGGGAAGCTCCTCGCTCGGCAAGGAGAATTTCCCCGAGCAACGCTCGGCGGCTACTTCCAGCAGCGACTCCCCTCGCCATACGCACCGCCGGTGATCACGCCATCCGATTTCATCACCCGTCCACGCCAGTACAATCCGGCGGTTCCAGGCAATATCGACTTGGTGTGCGGCGACCCCCTTCTCGAACTCCAGGCGAACGCAATCTCCACCCTCGCTAACAACCAAATCCCCGGAACTAACGCCTGGCTTTCGGTCGTTGACTGGATTCGAGACCTCTTGGAGCCAATTCGCGACCAGTACGACACCATCTTCGTCGACTGCAACCCGAGCTTCTCGATCTACACTCAGATCGCCTTGTCGGCCGTGGATCGCCTGATCCTGCCAGTAATGGCAGACGACTCCTCACGTCGCGCAATCCAGAACGCCTTCTCGCTGGTCTACGGCTTGAAACTGCCATCCGACATCTACGCCACCTACGCGTTTGCCACCCGACTCCGTGCCGCCGACCGAGAACTACCCAAGGTGCACGTGATCGCCAAGAACCGACTGACGCAATACATGGGCCCCGCATCGGCTTACGCCGCAGTTCTTCGGTCGATCGAAGAGGATGTCGCCAAGCTTATCGAGAGCAATCCCGACATCTTCACCTTCGACACCACTAGCGATGGCCTCGTAGATATTCGCGACTTCCAGACAACAGGCGTTGTAGCCTTTGCCCGAGGCTGCCCGCTTTACGGCCTGCCGTCCGGAAAGCTTGACGTCATGGGGCACAGGGTTACCGTGCACGATGAATATCGATCGAACTGCGTCGCGGCGATGGAAAGCCTCGCCGAGCTTCTCTGACAATGAATCGGATGGCCTTCGAATAGAGTCGAAGGCCATCCGATTTATTATGCCCTGGAATCGATTGAAAACCACCGAAACTACGGCAGCCAGGGACCCGAAGGCTCAATGATTCCGACAGGCTCCAACTAGCTTATTGACAGAACGCTACCGTCGCGTCATCCCCGGCCTTAAAGCACGGCCAACGATGTCCATCCAAATCCGTTGCTTCGACCTTGCGGACTGCCTAGATCATCCCCTCACACCCGCAGCTCTGAAAGTTCCAAACACCTCAGCCCGCGAGGCGGCATGGTATGACAGGACAGCAGCGACCTGGACTCCAAAAGTCGGCACGGTCCCGGTCAGTGCATGCTGAGCCGCGTCGCCACGCGAGGCTGCCACCCAGTAGCCGTCCTGGGTATTCCGAAGAAGCCGCTGGGCCGCGACCATACGGCGGACGCTCTCAGTGTGCTCCAGTGTGCTGGTGGCGAAGCGCTCGGTCTCGGACGTTCCCGGCGCACTACCGGCCGATGGTCGACCTGGCCGGCGGCTGCGGTCTGCGGCAGGGGGAGATCTTCGGCCTGGCCGTGGGCGACGTCGGACTTCAGCGAAGGCGTGGTGCACGTGAACCGGCAGGTCCGGCTGATCCGGAACCGCCCGGTGTTCTCCCTGCCGAAGGGCAACGAGACCCGCAAGGTGCCGTTGTCCGCCTCGGTCGCGCGGGCCCTTCGGGCGCGCCTCGCCGCACACACCCCGGTCCCTATCACGCTCCCGTGGCGCGACGTCGACGGGCTTCCGGTCACGGCGGAGCTGCTGTTCGTCGACGGGAAGGGGCGGCACCTCAACCGCAACCGCTTCAACCGAGACGTCTGGCACCCGGCCCTCACTGCGGCCGGCGCCCAGCACAGCCGGGAGAACGGGATGCACGCGCTGCGGCACTTCTATGCCTCGGTGCTGCTGGACGCCGAGGATAGCATCAAGGCGCTGAGCGAGTACCTGGGGCACCACGACCCGGGCATTCACGCTCCGGACCTACACCCACCTCATGCCGAGCAGCGAGAAGCGCACCAGGGAGGTCGTCGACTCCGCCTTCGGGGAGGGCCCCGAGACGGCCGACGACCCGGAGACGGCCCACGGGACCGACTAGGGCCTCATCGCAGCAGGTCAGAGGACAACTTGGCTGATTTGAATAAGTTCTGACGGCGTGACCGACGGAGGGCCGGGTGGGATCGACCGCCCGGCCCTCCGCCGTACCGCCGCGAGGCCTGCGCCGTTCGTCGCGAACGCCCTACGGCCGGGTGTAGGCGGCCAGGTCCGGGACGGTGGAGAAGCCGATGCCGTAGGCGCTGACGCCGCGTCCGTAGGCGCCGAGCAGGACGCCGGGGGCCTCGCCGGCCAGCACCCAGCCGTACTCGGACTCGCGGTAACGGAAGGGCTGCGGCAGGCCGTTGACCGGCAGGCTGAGGGTGGACCAGCCGGGGCCCGCCAGGTCGTCGGCGAGGTCCCAGGCGAGGCTGCTCTGCTGGTCCAGCCAGTCCTGGCGCAGCGCCCGGTCCAGCTGCCCGGGCCAGGTCCCGGCGAGCAGGCCGGAGCCGGCCAACCAGGCGGCGGAGGAGGCGGAGGTCGCCTCCAGGGTGCCGGTGTTGTCGGCGCTGCGGCGGCTGTCCCGGCGGGCCACCGTCACCACGACCGCGAACTTCCGTACGTCGCGCGGCTCGTACTGCCGGGCCGGCTCCTCGCCGTGGCCGAGCGAGCCGTAGTCGACGCTGCCCGCGGTGCGGGGCCCGGCGCCGGCCTGCAGCAGGAAGCGACGGCCGGTCCAGCCCTCGTCCAGCCCGTACCAGGGGAAGTCGGCGGACAGGTAGGGCACCAGCGGGTCCGCCGGGCCGGCCTGTCCGCCGACCACCGGGGCGCCGGCCGTGGCCGTCGCCCCTCCCGCCTGACTCGTCGCGTCCATCCCCGGGCCTCCTCAAACACACGTTTGCCTGCCGTGGCGCGCTCCCATGGTGGCGTACCGCGGCGCTCCCCGGGGCCGTTCCTGGTCCGCGACGGGGCGCGGTGTGACGGACGGCTCAGCGGGAACAATCAGCACAATAGCGGCGTACACGCCGCCGCCCCGCTCAGCCGGGTGGCCGGGCGGGGCGGTGGCGCGGCGCCGGGGCGCCGAACGCGGTACGGATCAGCGGCGGATCAGGTGGCGTCGGGGTCGAACGGGGGGCGCTCGCCGGGCGCCAGCGGGGCGCCGGTGGAGGCGGCGGCCGGCGCGGACTTCTCGAAGCTGACGCTGCCGTTGCGCCCGTTGACCGGCGCCGCGGGCTTGTCGTCCAGGACGGAGCGGATGTCCAGCGAGTCCTTCATCTCCTTGAGGCCCAGCGGGTCCTCCTGGCCGCCCATGAGCTGCTTGCGGACGAAGGTCTTGGGGTTGAGGTCCTCGAACTCGAAGTCCTTGAAGTCCGGGCCCAGCTCGCTGCGGATGTCCTCCTTCGCGTTGTCGGCGAAGGAACGGATCTTCCGGATGAAGCCCATGGTGTCCTGGATCAGCTTCGGCAGCTTGTCCGGACCGAAGATGATGATCGCCATCACGATCAGGGTCAGGATCTCCAGCCCACCTACGTCGCTGAACACCTTTGCTCCCTAGCTCGTCGGACGACGGTTCCTACAGGGTAATGGCCACCGGCGAGTCCCTGGTCCACGCCGGGATGAAGCCGTGGTAAAGACCTGCCGGTGGCCGAGGCCGTCCGAATCCGTCGGGGGCGCTTCCTAGCGGGTCTGCTGGCGCAGGGCGGCGACGCCCCCGGGGTAGCGCTCCGGGGAGCCCGACGGGGTCGTGTCGCGGGTCGCGGCGACGGGGCGGACCGGGAAGTCCACCGGGACCTGCGCGTTCATCGGGACGAGGCCGCCGCCCCGGCCGGTGCCGGGGCCGGGCGGGCTCACGGTGGTGCCGTGGCGGTCCTCGCCCTGGGCGTTGATCCCGCCGACGCCGCCGAGCGTCACCGCGGCGACGGAGAAGGCGCCCGCGGCGGCGAACACCAGCCGGCGGCCGCGCACGGAGGAGCGGACGGCGGCCGCGGACGGCTGCGGACGGGCGGGGGCGGCGGGCTCGGGGCGGGCGGAGCGCCGGCCCATCAGCGGCTGATCGAGCTGGCCGACCGGGTGGAGGTGCTCCAGGTCGAGGCGCTCTGCTGGTGCGGAGCGCGGGCCACCCACAACGCCCGGACGGT
>NZ_JBEXJK010000102.1:0-22166 GCF_040609095.1 Kitasatospora sp. NPDC004799 | reverse complement strand
ACCGCAAACCACCCCCCCGGGGCGCTTTATGCGGGCGGGGCCCACTTCCCGCCCAGGCCCCCGCCCCTTCCGCCCCAACCACACGCCCCGCCACCACACACCCCGCCGCGCGGACACACCCCACCGCACGAGAAGTCGGCCAGACCGACTTCCTGCGCAGCCCCCATGCCCCTGCCGCCCCACCACACGCGCCGCAGTCGCACACCCGGCCGCGCGGGCACACCCCGGGGCGCGAGAAGTCGGCCGGGCCGACTTCCTGCGCAGCCATACATGCGTGCACGTGTCGGCCGCTCGGCGCACGGGGATGGCGGGTGCTTCGGCGGGCGGGGAGGTTGGGCCCGGGGCACCTCGGCCCCGGCCTCACCCCACTCCCAAGGAGTCCTCATGCGACGCCTCGCGACCGTCCTCGGCGCTCTCGCCGCCGCAGGAACCATGGCCCTCGCCCTGCCCCACGCGGCCTTCGCGGCCCACGGACAGCTCGTCATCGCTCCCGCCACGATCGTCAAGGACCCGAGCGGCTGCTACAACGCGCAGGTCGTGCCGCTCATCCTGCGGAACGAGACCGACGAAAGCGCCACGGTGTACGACGGCGCGAACTGCACCGGCCAGGTGATCGCGGTCGTCCCTCCCGGCGGCCACACGACCCAGGAGTTCGGCTCCAGCGTCTACGTCAAGTGACCGACGCTGCACGAGAAGTCGGCCGGACCGACTTCCTGTGCAGGCGCCCGCGTCACCGCTGCGCCGCGGCTCACCGCTCGACGCGTGCGTGCCCTGCCGGGCACGGGTCCCCATCACGGCTCCGGCCGCACTGCGCAGGAAGTCGACCGGGCCGACTTCCTGCGCAGGCCCCCCATGCCCCTACCGCCCCACCACACGCACCGCAGCCACGCAGGCGCACCGCACCGCACCGCACCGCACCGCACCGCACCGCGCGAAAAGTCGGCCGGGCCGACTTCCTGCACAGGCCCCCATGCCCCTGCCGCCCCACCACACGCGCCGCAGCCGCACACCCGGCCGCGCGGGCACACCCCACCGCACGAAAAGTCGACCGGGCCGACTTCCTGCGCACACATGCCCGCGTCCCGGCCGCGCGGCAGAGGCTCGACGCTCGGGCGCTGCCGGGCAGTGCCGGGCGCGGGTCCCCGTCACGGCTCTGGGCGCGCTGCGCGAGAAGTCGGCTGGGCCGACTTCTCGCGCAGTGGCGTCCCGCCCTACCGCCTCGCCGGGAGGGCCAGGACGGCGAGGCCGCCGGCGAGGACGGCGAGGCCGGACCAGGAGACGGCGGGCAGCCGCTCGCCCAGGGCGGCCACGCCGAGGACGGCGGCGACGGCGGGCTCGGCGAGGGTCAGTGTGGTGGCCGTCTGGGCGGTGGTGTGCCGCAGGCCGCGGCCGAAGAGCCAGTACGCGAGGTAGGTGGTGACCACCGCGAGGTGCAGCACCACGCCCGTCCCCCGCAGTGAGGCCAGCCACTGCAGGTCGCCCGCGAGCAGCACCGGCAGGACGATCAGCCCACCGCCGCCGAACATCGCGCCCATCACCCCGCCCGAGGGGTGCCCGGCCGCGATCAGCCGCCCGCCGATCAGCGAGTACCCGGCGTACGCGAGCCCGGAGAGCGCCGCCAGCAGCACCCCCAGCGGCTCCACCGACCCACCGCCACCGGCGAGTTCGGGGCCCAGCACCAGGAGCGCGCAGCCCAGCACGGCCAGCGCCGTGGCCCCGGCCCACCGCCCGCCGGGCCGGCCCTGCCCGGTGAGCCACCCGAGCAGCCCGGTGAACACCGGCGCGCTGCCGAGCGCGATCACGGTGGCCACCGCCACGCCCGTACGGCCCACCGCCGGGTAGAAGGTGAGCGGGTACCCCGCCACCGCGACCGCACCGGCCGCGAGCAGCCACCGCTCGCGCGGCCCGCAGCGCCGGGGCAGGGTACGCGCGGTGCGGTCGGAGAGGAACAGCAGCAGCCCGCCGAGCACCAGGGCGGCGGCCCCGATCCCGGCCGCCGGGGCACCCGAGGGCGCCAGCGAGCTGGCCGTCCCGGTGGTGCCCCAGAGCACGGAGGCGATCAGGATCGGCACCACGCCGCCGCGCGGACGGGCACGACGGGCAGCCGCGGGGGCGCTGGAACGGGCAGGGGAGGACAAACGATTCGGCACAGTGTGAACTTCCGTCGTCGAAGACCGTCAGGGCAACTGGTTTCCGAGAACGGGCGCACGCCACCGGCCCACGGGCGGCCGCCGTCAGGCGAGGCCGGGCCGGGGTCGCAGGGGGTCAAGCCACCGTCGCGCGCGCCCGATCAGGCGCTGAGCGGTGGCAGCACGACGTGCCAGTAGAGGTTCACGGGCCCGATGCTATCCGCCCGCGCAGGAAGTCGACAGGCCCGACTTCCTGCGCGGCCGCCACCGGATCGGGCCGGACCGGGCCGAGAGCGCAGGCGCCCCACCTGCCTCCGGGGCGCCGCCCGCCCCGCCCGGGGGCGCGCCGCCCCGCGCGCGCACCGACTGCCGACCCGGCCCGAGACATCCAGACGTAACGGATCGTCAATTCCCCCCTACGCTGAGTGTCGACCCGTCGGCCTGCCGAAAGGACCCGCCCGTGCGCCGCTCCAGCCTCGCGCTGTCCCTGGTCCTGACCGTCGTGGTCGCCTCCGGTCTGGCCGCCGCCGACGTCACGCGGGACGAGCCGTACCTGTCCGTCAGCCTGCCGGTGCTCCGCGACCCGCTGGCCCAGCAGCGGCTCCACCGCATGACGGACCCGGTGCAGGACTGGGTGGAGTCCGGGGATCCGGCGGCGGCCGGCTATGCCGGGACGGTGATCGACGCGTCGAACCAGCACGCCGACATCTACTGGAAGGGCGAGGCCCCGGCCAGGGTCCGGTCACTGCTCGACGCGAACGCCGACCCCGGCTTCACCGTCGACGTCCACCGGAGCCCGTACTCCCGCGCGGAGATGCGCGCCGCGATCGACCGGTTCACCGCCGCCGTGGCCCGCGACGCCTGGACGTCGATCGGCCCGCAGGAGGACGGCACCGCCATCGCGATCACGTACGCGCCGGCCAAGGCCGAGCCGCTGACCGGCGGTGGCACGACCGTCCAGGCGTACTCCTCGCGGGCCGCCGAGCTCGCCGGCATGCCGGTGACGGCCGGCGTCGAGGGAACACCGGTGGCCCTCTCCGGCAGCCGGCACTCCGACAGCGCGCCGCACTACGCGGGCGCCGAGGTGAGCACCGGAAAGGCGTCGTTCTGCTCGACGGCGTTCAGCGGCCGGAAGGGCGGGACAAAGGTGGTGCTGACCGCCGCGCACTGCGGCGGCGGCCGGTACTACAACGGCACCGGCGGCTACATCGGCGACCTCTCCTCGGTCGGCGACGGCCTGGACGTCGGCATGATCGCCGTCACCGGGGACGGCGGCGGCCGGTTCTACGACGGCGCCTGGTCGGACCGGGGCGGCTCGTCCCGGCACACGTACGGGGCCGGGCGGAACAACGTCGGGGACCTGGTCTGCCTGAGCGGCGCCCAGTCCGGGTGGAGGTGCGACGTGCAGGTCAAGCGGGTCGACGTGGAGACGACGAACGACGAGGGCACGAAGATCAAGCCGGTGGACGTCGCGGAGTCGAAGGGCGGCGACCGGCGGGCGATCGCCGCGAAGGGTGACAGCGGCGGCCCGGCACTGGCGAACCCGTCCGGCCCGGACGGCGACATGGAGGCCCGCGGCGTGATCGTCGCCGCCCGGTCGGAGGTCGGCTGCCCGTCCGGGTCCACGGCCCACCCGACCACGTGCTACGCACAGGTGATGTACGTGCCGATGACCCCGATCGTGAACCGGATGGGCTTCTCGATCTCCTGACCCAGGACGCCGTCGACGCACCCCGAGCGCGAGAAGTCGGCCGGGCCGACTTCTCGCGCGGGCCGGGAGGTCCGCGCATCAGTCGGCGGGCTCCGGCCCGGTGCCGATCGGCCAGCGCGGGCCGGTGTCCGGGTCGCCCTGCCAGGCCCACTGGGCGTCGGGGGTGACGGTGACGCCGTAGTCGTACAGGTCGGGACGTCCCAGGTCCTCCCACTGGGACCAGGCGGTCAGTACCTCGTCGCCGATGAGGCGCGGCCCGCCCTGCGAGAGCAGCGGAGTACCGTCCGCGCCCGGGCGGATCTCGGCCCATGAACGGTCCCCGTCGTGGACCAGGACGGCCTGCCCGTCCTCGCGCTGCTCGGTGAACAGCACGGCATCCGGGACGGCGACGCGCAGCGCGAACCGGAGGTGCCAGTCCTCCAGGCCGGCCGGGTCACGGTCCAGTGCCCTCCGGGCCTCGGGTTCGGCGTCGGCGCGCACGCGTGCGTACGCGGCGGGGCCGGTGCTCGGTTGGGCCGGGCCGGTGCGGTCCCCCATGAACTGGGCCAGGCCCTGGACCCATCCCCGGGCGCTGGAGCCGTCGTCGGCGACGGTGAGGGCGACGTGTCCGAGTCGCCCCCAGGGGTAGACGATCCGCCCGCCCGGCCGGACCGCCGCCACCCAGGACCAGGGGACGGTCTCGACGGCGTAGGTGGCGTGGAGGCGGTCGACCGGGCCCCCGCGCGGCAGCCCGCCGCCGGTACCGTTCCCCGTCACTGCCTCGACGTCGAGCCCGGCGTCCGAGAGCCGGGCCCGGGCGAGCGCGGCCAGGTGCTCGTCCACCTCGGTGGTGACCACCCGCCCCGGGCCGGCCCGCCAGGCGGCCAGCGCCGCCGTCCAGCCCTGGCCGGTGCCGACGTCCCACACCCGGTGCCCGGGTTCCAGCCGGAGGCTGTCCAGCATGTCCGCCACCACGGAGGGCGCGGACAGCGACGAGGACGGGAGGCCGCCAGTGAGCTGGGTGACGGCCGCGGAGTGGACTCCGCCGTACAGTTCGTCCGCCCAGCCGCCCGGATCCACCGCGCGGTCGAGCGGGACGTAGGCCCAACCGTCCCACCGCCACAGCCGGTCCGGCGCGAACCGATCGCGCGGCAGCGCGGCGAAGGCCTCGCGCAGCCACGGCGAGTCGGCCGGCCATGCCCCGCACCGCTCCATCTCCGCAGCCAGGCGGGTCCGACGGCCAGCCAAGTCCTCGTGCTCACCCATCGCGGTGTCCCTTCGGTCCAGTCCAAGGGGCGGTAGCCAACCTGGCGCGGCACCGCGCCTGGCGGTAGCGGCGTGCGGGAGCGGCCGGGGGCGCGTGAGCGGGCCGAAGGCGCGGCGGGCGGACCCCACCACCCCGGCGCTCACGGCGCCTTCAAGCGATCGAGTGTGACCGCTCGGACGCCGGGCAGGTCCGCGAATCCTGCGGAGGTGTCCGTGGTGGCCCACACCCGCGCGGTGGCCACGGCGGTCGTCGCGATGATCAGATCCGCTCCGTTCCGCCTGGATCAGAACACCGGTGTCGAGCATCAGTCGGCGGGCCACTCAGCCACCTCGTCGTCGAGCATGGCGCGGGCGGATGCCACATCCGCCGAGAAGTCCTCGTCCGGCCCGAACCGCCGGAGAACGTCATTCAGCGCGGCACCGTTGCCCGCGCAGGAAGTCGGCCCACCCGACTTCCTGCGCGCCGGAGTGGTCAGTCCTGGGGCGGGGACCACTGGCCGAGCCACTGGGGGGGCGTCGAAGGCTTCGAAACGCTCCAGCTCGGTGAAGCCGAGCTTCGCCGCGAGGCGCATCGAGGGGAGGTTGGCGGTCTGGGTGGCGAGCACCACCGGCTCGCCGGGCAGCGCGCCGGTGAACCAGTCGAGTACCGCCGCGCACGCCTCGGCGGCGTAGCCGTGCCCCCAGGCCCGCGGCAGGAACAGGTAGCCGAGTTCGGCCCGCTCGCCGATCCGGCCGAGGCGCCCCGGTTCCTTGCGGAGCAGGACCTGGCCGATCATCTCCCCGTCGAGGGCGACCACGAAGACGCCCGGGCGCCGGCTGGGCTCCCCGGGCATCTCACGTTCGACCTCGTCCCGTGGCCGGGGCCCGCCGAGGTAGGTGTTCACCTCGGGCGAGGTCAGCAGCTCGACGAACGCCGTACGGTCCCGGGCCTCGGGCTCGCGGAGCACGAGCCGCGCGGTCCGGATCGGCGCGGGCGGCGGCCACGGGAGGGTGCGCACGGTGGTCTCGTCCGGCATGGGGCGGCTCCTGATCCTCTCGGGCGACGGCTTCCGGCGCGTCGCTGAGGATCAGGACGTGCTCCGGCGCGACGCCAGTTGCGTGCGCCCTGGAGGCCGGCTCAGCCGTGGGGGTTGGCCGGGGTGGGGAGGGCGAGTTCGCACCAGACGGTCTTGCCGATGTAGCCCTCGCCGCGCGGGTGGGCGCCCCAGGAGGTGGCGAGGGCGGCGACGAGTTCGAGGCCCCGGCCGGACTCGTCGGCGGGGGTGGCGTGGCGGAGGACCGGGAGGTCGGAGTTCGCGTCCGAGACCTCGATGCGGAGGAGGGAGTCGGTGGGGAGGAGGACGCGCACGCCGATCATCCGGTCACGCTGGGAGCGGGCGTGGCGGCACGCGTTGGTGACGAGCTCGCTGAGGAGGATCAGCCCGGTCTCGGCGGAGTCGACGGGCACCTCCCATTCGAAGGCCTGCCGGATGAAGCGGATGCGAGCACGGCCGGCGCTGCGGGGGAGGCGGGGGAACATCCACTCGACGACGTCGACGGGCTGAGTGAGCATCAGAGTCCTTGAGGGGGGTGTACGGACGGCTTCACCCGGGAGAGCTGAGTTCGGCCATTTCACCCTTCAAGCGTCGACAGGCAGGCATAGCCTCAGCAGTAACGCCATGAGTACAACCACAGCTTGACCGCCCTGCGACCAGGGCAGGGAGGGGCACGGGGCGATGAGCGCGCCGAAGGAGAACCCGATGTCGTGGAAGTACTGCGGCGATCAGCTCAAGCGGTGGCGCCAACTGTCGGGCGTGACGCGGGAACAACTGAGCCAGGCGGCCAACTACGACATCGAGAGCGTGCGCTCGATGGAGGCCGGGAGGCGTAGGCCTGCGCTCAAGGTGCTTCAGGCGGCAGATGAGTTGTGCGACGCGAAGGGGATGCTCGCGGCGGCCCACCCGTACCTGGCGCCGGAGCCAAGGCCCACCCGCAGCGATATCTACTTCGATGTCGAGAAGGAGGCAGTTGCCCTCTACTTCTACGAAGCCCTCTACATCCCGGGCTTGCTGCAGACCGAGGACTACGCCAGGGCGGTTCTCAGCCGACAGTTGCCACCCGTGGACAGCGCCACCGCTGAAAAACGCCTGGCATTCCGCCTCAAGCGGCAAGAGAAGCTCGCCGAGCCAGAGGTGCTGTTCAGCTTCACCATCTACGAAGCAGCCCTACACACCTCCATGGGCGGCAGGGAGGTCATGAAGGAGCAGCTCCACCGGCTGCTTGCTTTCGAGGACTCACGCAACGCCCGGATCCAGATCGTACCTACCGGGCAAGTACCCGCTTCCGGCCTCTCGGGATCGCTGGTCATCCTGGAAACGATCGAGAATGAGCAGTATGCGTATGTTGAAACACATGGAACGAACGCACTCCATTCCGAACCGCGACTCGTTGGAACGCTCAGCCGACGACACGCAATGATCCGCACGCAGGCCCTGAATGCGCAGGATTCAGCACAGCTCATCCGAAAGACACTGGAGCAACTATGAACACCACCATGCAGTGGTTCCGTTCTAGCTACAGCGACCACGACTACGGCAACTGCGTCGAGGTCGCCTCTTCCCCCTCCACCGTCCACGTCCGCGACTCCAAGGACAAGTCCGGCCCGACCCTCACCTTCTCGCCTGCCGCCTGGTCCGCCTTCGTCGCCTTCGCCTCCGAAGCTCAAGCCGCACGAGCCGAGTGACCCTTTAATGGAACGGTGAGGTAACTACCTCCCCAAACTATCCCCGCACGCAGCAGATATGACTTATCGTCACGACTACACCACAGCCGGTTCCCCCGTGTAGCGTGCGCACCAACGAAACAACCCCCGCCGGTGTTACCAGCACCGAACGGGGGTCTGACCGGCACGATCGAACGGACCTCGATCCTGTGGCTACCCACGACTCTACCGCCATGGCCGCCCCCGGGTACGGCAAGCAGTCCGCGCCGGAGCAACTCCCCCGCTCCGCCAACGACTTCGCCCACCTCCCGGCGCGCGAGGCATACCTCGCCTCGCTCATCGACCACCTCCCCGACGGCGCCGCCATGGACGTCAAAACCCTCGCCGTCCTCCAGCCCCACTACGGGCAGATGGCCTGCCGCACGGCCCTCACCCGACTCTCCACCGCAGGTCACCTGCGCCGCGTCCGGGAACGCATCAGCTCCAAGGACTGCCGCTGGGTGTTCCGCACCTACTTCTCCCGCACGCCCCGCTCCGACGCCTGGTGGACCCACTTCCTCACGACCGGCGAGACGTCAACGCCCGCCGCGCCCGATCCCCCGCAGGAGCGAACGCTCAACCGCACCTCCCCCGTCTCGGCCGCCTACGCCGCCCTCGCCGGCCTCGGCCTCGCCGACACCCGCCTCGCCCTCTCCGCCGCCGACTGCGCCGCGCTCGAACCGCTGGCCGCCGAGTGGTTCGAGCGGGGCACCAGTACGACCCTCTTCACCGCCGCGCTCACCGCGAACCTCCCGCCGGACATCCACAGCCCGGTCGGCTTCACCCGGCGCCGCCTGATCGACAAGCTGCCCCCGGACCGTGCACCCCTGGCACACCCCCGGCAGGCCCGCATCCTCGAATGCACCGCCTGCCGCACCCCGTGCCGCCCCCACGCCCTCCTCGGCGGCCTCTGCCGCGCCTGCCAGGGCGCCCCTCCGCCCCCGCCACCCCGCTCCGGCGGCCTCTCGCCCGCCGCCGTCCGGGCGCACGCCGCACGAATCCGCCAAGCCATGGCCACATCGCCGTGATCATGAATATTCACAGGCGATGGCGTTAACCTATGCAAAATCTAAAGGTGAACTAGGTAACACGCCTTGCATTCCAAGCCACCCGGTTTGCTCACATGCTGAGATCCGTGCGATAGTCGAGACATCGAACTTCGGCGGGCCCGACCTGGCACTGCCGACGCCCATCGCGCGGCACGCACCCCCTTGGCCGGCGCGATGACTTGCAGGGGCCCCCATCCGCCGGACCACGGCGAATCCGGGGGCCCTGCGTGTTTCCCGGGCCCCGCCCCCCGAACCCCCAACGGCTCGGAGCTCAGCCCCGCTCGCGCACCTTCAGCTCGAACCAGACGCCCTTGCCCCGCGGCAGCAGGTCCGCACCCCAGCGGTCGGCGAGGTCGTCGACGATCCGCAGCCCCCGCCCCCGCTCGTTCACCGGCTTGGCCTCGGCGAGGATCATGCAGGGCAGCGCCCGGGAGGAGTCCCGGACCTCGATCCGCAGCCAGCCCGGCTTGCGGCTCACGTGCAGGCCGATGGTGCGCCCGGCCGCGTGCCGCACCGCGTTGGCCACCAGCTCGCCGGTCAGCAGCTCCCCGACCTCCAGGTGCTGGTGGAGCTCCCAGGACTCCAGGACGGACAGCACCAGCCGGCGGGCCACCGGGCCCGACTCCGTCCGGGACGGCAGCCGCACCTCGTTGGGCGCGGACGGGTCGCACAGTCTGTCGGAGTACATCTCCTCCAGTTCCTCGGAGGTGAGCCGCTCCAGCGCCGAGAGCCCGCCCTGGATGTCGATCCAGGACGCCTCGGCCACCGCGCCGGCCCCGAAAACTGACGACTGATCTGTTTCGCCCCAACCCGCCATGCGGACCATCATTGCGGAACGCAAGCGGCCGCGTACGGACAATGAGCAAACGATCTCCCCGGGTCGGCATATGCCGGATGCAAGAAGGGGTCCACCCGGGCCGACTTCCGTCAAGCCCGGGTTGACCCCGCCCCCACCTCAGCAGCCGTCTACCAGGCGCTCCACGGCACGTTCCAACCGCTCAGCCCGTTCGACGGGTCGAGCGTCTGCTTCTTCGACGAGTTCTTCACGATCATCACGTCGCCGACCAGCGAGCCGTCGTAGAACTTGCCCATCGAGGTGCCGGCGCCGCCGCCCTCGACGTCCTTGAGGCCCACGCAGCCGTGGCTGACGTTGTCCTCGCCGAAGGTGCTGTTGCTGCTCCACCAGTTGCCGTGCACGTACGTGCCGGAGTCGGTGAGCCGCATCGAGTGCGGGACCTGGAGGTCGTACGGCGCCCCGGTCATCCCCGGGAGGGTGCTGGACTGCATCCGCACCACGCCCTCCTTGGACATGATGACCATCGTCCCGTTCCAGGTGGGGTGTTCGGGCGCACCGGCGCTGATGTCGATGTCGCTGGGCGCCCCGTCCCGTACGACCGTCATCTTGTGTGCGGCGACGTCAACCGTCGAAATCTGGGACCGCCCGATCGTGAAGGGCTCGTCCCGGTCCGCGCCGTACACCCCCGGGGCGATCTCGACGCTCTTGAGCCGGTAGTGGACGACCACCTTGGTGCCGGGCTTCCAGTAGTCCTCCGGGCGGAAGTCGAGCCGGCGGCTGTCGAACCAGTGGCCCTTGACCACGGTGCCGTTGTCGGTCTCGAAGGTGATGCCCTTGGCGACCTCGTCCCGGTTCTTGACGTCCTTGCTGAAGTTCACCGAGACGATCATGCCGACGCCGTACGTGGCGTTGTTGTCCACGTTGTCGACGGCCTTGGCGAGCGCCGTCGGGGTCAGCGTGGTGAAGTTGCTGTCCGCCGTGGCGACCGCGCCGTCGGCGTCCGCGGCCATCGCGCTCACCTGGTAGGCGGTGCCCACCTCCAGACCGGCCGCGGGGGTCCAGGAGGCGCCGTCGGCGGAGATGGTGCCGGGGACCTCCTTGCCCGCCTTGTCGTTCACCTTGACCGTGGTGAGCTTGCCGCCGGTCGCGCCGATCTTCAGCGCGTTCGGCGCCACGTCCACCGAGCCGGCCCTGGGCTCGATGCTCACGGCGGCCGTGGAGACCTTCGGCACCGTGCTGGTGGGCGTCGGCGCCACCGTGGGCTTCGCGCTCGCCGCGCCGGCCCCCAGGTCGGCCTTGGCGGCGCTCCCCCCGCCCGACCCGCTGCCCCCGTTACCCCCGTCGCCCCCGCCGCAGGCGGCCGTCAGCGCCAGCGCCCCGCCGACCAGACCGACGGCCACCACTCTGCGTATCGACCTCAACGTCGATTCCCTCCCTCAGAAACCCCGTGCTCCCCGTGGCCCCGGAGGGCCCGACCGGTATACGCGTCCGGCCACCGGAAAGGTTGCGCCATGCGTGGGGCGGATCGCCCCGGAAACCGCGGCGGCCCGACCCCAACGGGTGAGGACGGGCCGCACGACGGAGGACTCACCGGCGGGCCCGGAATGCCCGGGCCGACCGGCGGGTAGGGCCTACCAGTTGGCCCACTCCAGGTTCCAGCCGCCCAGCCCGTTGGAGGGCGAGACGGTCTTCTCCTTGGTGTTCACGATCGTGATCGGGTCGCCGACCATCGAGTCGTTGAAGAACTTGCCCGCGACCGAGGAGTCGCTGCCGCCCTTGACGTCTTGCATCGAGACGCAGCCGTGGCTGGCGTTGGTCTTGCCGAACGGGCTCGCCCAGTAGTTGCCGTGCACGAAGGTGCCGGAGGTGGTCAGCCGCATCGCGTGCGGCACGTCCTTGATGTCGTACTCGCCGCCGAGACCGACGGTCTGCGAGTTCATCCGGGTGACCTTCTCCTTGGACATGACCACCATCGTCCCGCCCCAGGACGGCGTGGCGTCCGCGCCCAGGGTGGCGGGCAGGGTGGTGGTCTTGCCGCCGGTCTCGACGGTCACCTGGTGCGTCTTGGCGTCCGCGGTGGAGACCATCGACCGGCCGATGGTGAACGGCTCGTCCTTGTCGGTGTCCCCGTAGATGCCGGGCGCGATCTCGACGCTCTTCAGCCGGTACTTGATGGTCACCTTGGTGTCCGGCGCCCAGTACTGCTCCGGGCGGAAGTCCACCCGCTTGTCGCCGAACCAGTGGCCCTTCACCTTGGTGCCGTTGCTGGTCTCGAAGGTGATGCCGTTGACGACCGCGTCCTTGTTCTTGACCGGCTTGTTGAACTCGACCGAGACGATCATGCCGACGCCGTAGGTGGCGCCGTCGCTGATGTTGTCGTTGACGGCGGCCTTCTTCTCCGGCGTCAGCGTGGTGAACGAGGTGGTGGACGCGGCCACCAGGCCCTCGCCGTCCTTGGCCTGCGCGTTCACCTTGTACGCCATGCCGACCGCGAGCGCCGCCGCGGGCTTCCAGCCGGAGCCGTCCGGGGTGATCGCCCCCTCGACCGGCTTGCCGTTCTTGTCGGTCACCTCGACCGTGCTGAGCTTGCCGTTGGAGACGGACACCTGGAGCCCGTTCGGCGCGACGTCCTGGGCGCCGTCCTTCGGCTCGACGGCGAGCACCGCGGCCGAGGTCTTCGGCGTGGCCGACGCGCCCCCGTCCGCCGCCGCCGGAGCCGAGGCGGAGCCGCCGGCCGCCGCACCGCCCGAATCGCCCGAACCGCTGCCCTTGTCGTCGCCGCAGGCGGCGGTGAGCAGCAGGACCCCACCCATGACCAGCGCCATCGCACCCTTGCGCCCGTAGCGGTTGCTGGTGCGTATCGCGGTGCCGGCCGTCTTACCCGTCTTCACGGTTTCTCCCCTCCCGGTATTCACTCTCTTGACGCGCTGAGTGCCCCCATGAGTTGCACCGGTGGCCGACTCTTTCGGCCCGGGCTACGGACGCGCCGGAGCAGGATAACTAAGCCATCCGGGTGAAACCTGGGAGGAGTGGGGTTGACGGTATGTGAAGCCGTCGTAAAGACGGACGGAACGGGCGGAAGCGCCCTTACGGCGCCGAAGGCGACCCGAAAGGCGACGCGGAAACCTGCGCGGAAGGCGACGCGGAAGGCGACGCGGAGGACTGCGCGGAAGCGGAAGCCGAAGGCGAGCCCGACGGCGCCCGGCGCAGCGCGCTCCCCTCGACCCACTGCTCCCACGGCACGTTCCACCCGTTGAGCCCGTTCTGCGGCGGCACGAAGTCCCCGGAGGAGGCCTTCACCTCCAGCACGTCCCCCGGGATGGTGTGCTCGAACAGCCAGCCCGCCGGGGAGTCCTTGCTCGCCCCGCCCTTGGCGTCGGACAGCCCGATGCAGCCGTGGCTGGTGTTGGCGGCGCCGAACACCTTCGGGTCCGCCCAGTAGTTGCCGTGCACGAAGGTGCCGGAGGTGGTCAGCCGCATCGCGTGCGGGACGTCCTTGATGTCGTACTCGTCGCCCATGCCGACGGTCTGCGAGTTCATCCGGGTCACCTTGTACTTCTCCGACACCACCATCACCCCCCGGTAGGTGGAGTGGCCGCGGCTGCCGCCGGAGACCTTGAGCACCCGGACCACCTTGCCGCCCTGGCCGGCCCGGACGGTCAGGGTGTGGGCGTCCAGGTCGACGGTGGAGACCTGCGCCCGGCCGACGGTGAAGTGCAGGTCCCGGTTCTGGGTGCCGTACTCCCCCGGCGCGCCCTGGACGTCCTTGAGCCGCAGCGTCACCGTGACCTTGGTGCCGGCCGCCCAGTACTGCTGCGGGCGGAAGTCCAGCCGCTGGCCGCCGAACCAGTGCGCGGCCACCGGCACCGGCGGGTCGGCGACGACCTGGACGGCTTTCTCCACCGCCGCCCGGTCGGTGATCGGCCGGCTGAAGCGCAGCGAGACGGGCATGCCGACGCCGACCGTGGAGCCGTCCTCCGGGGTGAAGAAGGCCACGAAGGTGTGGGTGGGGGCGACGGTCGTGAACGCCGAGTGCTGGGCCGCCTTCTGGCCCTGGTCGTCCTCGGCGACGGAGTCCAGGGTGAAGGCCGTGCCGAGCGGCAGCGGCCCGTCCGGCGCCCACCCGCCGCCGTCCGCGCTGATCGTGCCGGGCACCTCGGCGCCCTTGGCGTCGGCCAGCCGGACGGACACCAGCCGCCCCTGCGCGACGCCCACCCGGACCGCCCCCGTCGGCTGCACGTCCTGCGCCCCGTCGGCCGGCTGCGCGGTGAGCACCGCCCGGGACGGCGCCGGCGGTGCCGTCCGCCCGTCGCCCGCGACCGCGTCCCCGTCCGGCACCGCCGGAGGGCCACCGCACCCCGCGAGGACCGCCAGACAGCAGGCCACCGCCGCCGCGCCCCGCGCCCACACCCGTCCTCGGCGCCGCATCCCGGGGCCCTCCCACTGTTCACCGTCCGACGCCCGGAACAACGACGGGCATCGACGCGGGGACACGCCGATCGGCCCGGAATCCCCCCGTCCCGTCAACCCGCCACCCTGCCCGCCATCCGCCGGTAAGCCCCCGTTCAACGGCTTCCGGTCCGGGCATTCCGGGAAGGAGAAGGGTGCACGGGGTCCGGGACACCCCGCCCAGGGAGGGTACGGCCATGGCGTCAGGGCAGGAGCTGGAAGCCGGAGCACGGCCGGACGACCCCCCGCGGCCCGGCAGCTGGCAGCCGCTCGGCGCCCGCTACCGCACCGACCGGCTCGGCCGCCCGGGCACCAACTTCGCGCTCTGGGCGGCCGGCGCCGAGGCCGTCGAGCTGTGCCTGTTCGACGAGGACGGCAGGGAGAGCCGGCACCCCCTCACCGAGCAGGACTTCCAGGTCTGGCACGGCTTCCTGCCCGGCGTGCGTCCCGGCACCCGCTACGGCTACCGGGTGCACGGCCGGTGGGACCCGTGGACCGGCGCCCGCTGGAACCCGGCCAAGCTGCTGCTCGACCCGTACGCCCGTGCCGTCGACGGCTGTTACACCTCGCACGACGCCGCCTGCTCCGCCGTCCGCAACTGGCCCGAGGCGGACGTCGCCGACACCGTCCGGGACAACCGCGACTCCGCGCCGTACGTCCCCAGGTCGGTGGTCGTCCACGACGAGGACGACTGGTACGACGACCACCGCCCGAAGACCCCGTGGCCCGAGACGGTGCTCTACGAACTGCACGTGCGCGGCTTCACCATGCGCCACCCCGACGTCCCGCCGGAGCTGCGCGGCACCTACGCCGGCCTCGCCCACCCCGCCGCCCTGGCCCACCTCACCCGCCTCGGGGTGACGGCCGTCGAGCTGCTGCCGGTGCACCAGCACGCCAGCGAGGACCACCTGCAGGCCCGCGGGCTGGTCAACTACTGGGGCTACAACACGATCGGCTACTTCGCCCCGCACGCCGGCTACTCCGCCTCCGGCTCCCGCGGCGGCCAGGTCGGCGAGTTCAAGCGGATGGTCCGCGCCCTGCACGCCGCCGGGATCGAGGTGATCCTGGACGTGGTGTTCAACCACACCGCCGAGGGCGGCGCGCTCGGCCCGGCGCTCTCGCTGCGCGGCATCGACAACGCCGCCTACTACCGCCTCCCGCCGAACCGCCCGCGCGGCTACGCCGACTACACCGGCTGCGGCAACACCCTGGACACCCGCCGCCCGCAGGTGATCCGGCTGATCACCGACTCGCTGCGCTACTGGGTCGCCGAGATGGGCGTGGACGGCTTCCGCTTCGACCTGGCCGCCGCCCTGGCCCGCGGCGGCCCGAACGGCGGCGACGCCGTCGACCCGGACCACCCCTTCCTCGCCGCCGTCGCCCAGGACCCGCTGCTCAGCCGGGTGAAGCTGATCGCCGAGCCCTGGGACGTCGGCCCGGGCGGCTACCAGGTCGGCGGCTTCCCCCCGCTGTGGGCCGAGTGGAACGACAAGTACCGGGACACCGTCCGGGACTTCTGGCGCGGCGCCCGCCCGGACGTGCGCGAGCTCGGCTACCGCCTCTCCGGCTCCTCCGACCTCTACCAGCGGGCCGGCCGCCGCCCGTACGCCTCGGTCAACTACGTGACGGCGCACGACGGTTTCACCCTGCGCGACCTGGTCTCCTACGACCGCAAGCACAACGAGGCCAACGGCGAGGACAACCGGGACGGCACCGACGACAACCGCTCCTGGAACCACGGCGCCGAGGGCGAGACCACCGACCCGGCGGTCAACTCGCTGCGGCTGCGCCAGCTCCGCAACCTGACCGCCACCCTGCTGCTCTCGGCCGGCGTCCCGATGCTCACCGCCGGGGACGAGCTGGGCCGCACCCAGGGCGGCAACAACAACGCCTACTGCCAGGACAACGAGGTCGGCTGGCTGGACTGGTCGCTGCTGGAGCAGCCCGGCTGGCAGGAGCTGTGCGAACTCACCGCCCGGCTGGTCCGGTTGCGCCGGGCCCACCCGGTGCTGCGCCGGCGGGCGTTCTTCTCCGGCCGGGCCGTCACCCCCGGCGGGCAGCCCGACCTCGCCTGGTTCACCCCGCGCGGGCGGGAGATGACCGAGGCCGACTGGTTCGCGCCGACCGCCTGCCTCGGGATGCTGCTCTCCGGCACCGCGATGTCCGAACGGGACGAGGCCGGGCTGCCGCTCCGCGACGACGGCTTCCTGCTGCTGCTCAACGCGGGCCACGAACCGGTGGAGTTCACCCTGCCCGGCGAGCCCTGGGCGGCGCCGGCGGCCGACTGGGAGACGGTGGTCGACACCGCCGGCGCGGGCCCGGACGGACCGGGACCGCGCGGCGCCGTCGTCCTGGGCGGGCGCTCGCTGCGGCTGCTGCGCGCGCCCGCCCCGTCCGGCTGACTCAGCCGCGGGCGAGCCCGAGCTCGACGTTCTCCAGCACGCCGATCGCGTCCGGCACCAGCACCGCCGCCGAGTAGTAGGTGCTGACCAGGTAGGAGGCGATCGCCTTCTCGTCGATGCCCATGAACCGGACGTTCAGGCCCGGCTCCACCTCGTCCGGGATGCCGACCTGGGTGAGGCCGACGACGCCCTGGTTGTCCTCGCCGACACGCATCGCGATGAACGAGGTGGTCTGCTGGTCGGAGACCGGGATCTTGTTGCACGGGAAGATCGGCACCCCGCGCCAGGTCGGCCGCTGCTTGCCGAGGACGACGGCCGGGGGCGAGTAGAGGCCGAGCCGGTTGCACTCCCGCTCGAAGGCCGCGATCGCGCGCGGGTGGGCGAACAGGTAGTCGGTGTCGCGGCGCATGCTGAGCAGCTCGTCCAGGTCGTCCGGGGTCGGCGCCCCGGTCCGGGTCTGGATCCGCTGGTCGAAGTCGGCGTTGCTGAGCAGGCCGAACTCCGGGTTGTTGATGATCTCGTGCTCCTGCCGCTCCCGCAGGGCCTCGATGGTCAGCCGCAGCTGCTCCTCGGTCTGGTTCATCGGCTTGTTGTAGAGGTCCGCGACCCGGGTGTGCACCTTGAGGACGGTCTGCGCGACGCTCAACTCGTACTCGCGCGGCCGAAGTTCGTAGTCCACGAAGGCGCCGGGCAGCTCGACCTCGCCCTCGTGGCCGGACGCGAGGTCGATCTCCGCCTCGCCGTGCTCGTTCTGCGCCTGCGCGGCGTCGGCGGCGAAGCCCAGCAGTTGCTCGCGCAGCGCCTCCGAACGGTTGATCAGCTCCTGGAGCACCGGCCAGGACAGCGTCATCGCGACGCCCGAGGTGCTCGCCTTCACGGTGTACGGCCAGGTGCCGCCGCCCTCGGTGATCGCCTCGTCCCCGATGTGGTCGCCGTCCGCGAGCGAGCCGAGCTCGGTCTGCTCGCCGTACTTGCCGGTGCCGGTCCGGTCCACCTTGCCGTGCGCGATCAGGAACACCTCCTCGATCGGCGCCCCCTCCCGCACCAGCACGTCGCCCGGCACGAAGTCCCGCTGCACGAACCGGCGGGCCAGCTCGGCCAGCACCTCCTGGTCCTCGAATCCGCGCAGCGCCGGCACCTCGGCCAGCGAGGGGGCGATCACCGTCACCGCCGAGCCGGTCTTCGCGAAGCTCACCCGGCCGCGCCCGGGGGCGTAGCTCAGCCGCCGGTTGACCCGGTAGGTGCCCGCGCTGACCTGCACCCACGGCAGCATCTTCAGCAGCCAGCGGGAGGTGATCTCCTGCATCTGGGGCTTCGACTTGGTCGTCGTCGCCAGGTTCCGCGCCGCGGTGGTGCTGAGGCTGAGCTGGGCCCGTACGTGCACGGTTGCGGAGCCGGGTCCGGGGGTGGGCTCGGTCTCGACCGTCATGTGAGCACTCCTGTCGCTTGCGTACCAATGAGCATCCGTCAGGAGATCTCATCGGTCGTTCGGCAGGCGCTCGCAAGAGGCGCGCGGCGCACTCCTCCCCGCACGAACGACGGCGCGCGCCCTGCTTTCCACGCCCGCTCCGGCCGTTCGGGTGGCCGGTTCTCGCCGGGCATCGCCGACAGGGGTGAAAAACCGGATGAGAAATGACCAGCTCTCTGCCTACCCTCACCGAGATGGCCGAGAACAGACAAAACCCCGAGAGCCCGCCCCAGGGAAGCCCCCGAACCGAGCCGGCCGAGCCGGCCGACCCGACGGGCAGCACCGGCGCGGCCGCCGGATCCGGTCCGGCCGGGCCCGGGCCGCGGCACTCCGCGGTCCGCTCCCTGCTGCGCCTGTGGCCGTACGCCCGCGCCGTCCGCGGCCGGCTGGCCGTCTCGGTGACGGCCGCCACGCTCGGCATGCTCAGCACCCTCGCCGTCCCGGTGGTCCTCGGCCGGATCGTGGACGGCCCGCTCGCCGAGCACGACCTGGCCGGCCTCTGGCCGCTGGTCGGCCTGCTGCTGCTCCTCGGCCTGGTCGAGTCCGCGCTGTTCTACACCCGCCGGGTGGTGCTGGCCCGCCCGCTGGCCGGGCTGGAGACGGCGATGCGCGGGGACCTCTTCGCCAAGCTCCAGCGGCTGCCGGTCTCCTTCCACGACCGCTGGGGCTCCGGCCAGCTGCTCTCCCGGGCCACCGCCGACATGTACACCATGCGGCTGTTCCTGGCCTTCCCGCTGGTCTTCCTGGTCGTCAACTCGGTGATGTTCCTGGCCGGCACCGCGGTGATGTTCACCCAGGACTGGCGGCTCGCGCTGATCGCCCTGACGCCGTCCGTGCCGCTGTTCGTGCTCACCCGGCGGTTCGAGTCCCGCTACTCCGGCGCCGCCCGGCTCGCCCAGGACCAGAACGGCGACATCGCCACCGTGGTCGAGGAGTCCGTCCTCGGCATCCGCATCCTCAAGGCCTTCGGCCGCCACCGCTCGATGGCCGAGCGCTTCCGCGCCCAGTCCCAGGAGCTGCGCCGCACCGAGTTGCGCAAGGCGCACCTGCTCGCCAACCTCTGGGCGGTCATCGTCGGCCTGCCGGAGATCGCGCTCGGCTGCGCCCTCGCCGTCGGCGCCTACCTGGTGGCCCACGACGAGCTGAGCGCCGGCACCCTGGTCGCCTTCCTCTCCACCGCGCTCGCGCTGCGCTGGCCGGTCGAGTCGCTCGGCTGGCTGCTCGCCTACGCCAACGAGGCGGCCACCGCCACCGACCGCTTCTTCGAGGTCCTGGACGAGCCGGACACCCCCGACCCGGGCACCGCCGCCGAGCTCGCCGCCCCGGACGGCATCCGCCTCACCGGCGTCCGCTTCCGCTACCCCGACGCCCCCGAGGACAGCCCCGACCTGCTGGCCGGCATCGACCTGCACATCCGCAGCGGCGAGACGATGGCCCTGGTCGGCGCCACCGGCAGCGGCAAGACCACGCTCACCGCGCTGCTCCCCCGGCTGTACGAGGCCACCGCCGGCACCATCACGCTGGACGGCCGGGACATCCGCGAGCTGCCCCGGCAGCGGCTGCGCGAACTCGTCGCGGTCGCCTTCGAGGAGCCCACCCTGTTCTCCGCCACCGTCCGGGAGAACGTCCTGATGGGCGCCCCGGGCGCCGACGAGGAGCAGCTGCGCACCGCCCTGGCCACCGCCCAGGCCGGCTTCGTCGACAAGCTCCCGCAGGGCCCGGACACCGAGGTCGGCGAGCAGGGCCTGAGCCTGTCCGGCGGCCAGCGCCAGCGCCTCGCGCTGGCCCGCGCGGTGGTCGGCGACCCGGCCTTCCTGGTGCTGGACGACCCGCTCTCCGCGCTGGACGTGCACACCGAGGCCCTGGTCGAGCGGGCGCTGCGCGAGGTCCTCGGCACCACCACCGCCCTGGTGGTCGCCCACCGCCCCAGCACCGTGCTGCTCGCCGACCGGGTCGCGGTGCTGGCGGACGGCCGGATCGAGGCCGTCGGCACCCACCAGGAACTGCTGCGCGACTGCGCGCACTACCGAGAACTGATGTCGGGCGGGACCGCCCCGGTGCCCGAGGGCCCCCTCATGTCGCAAGGAGGGCGCGCATGACCACCACCGCCGAACCCGTGCAGGCCGGGCCCCTCGCGCCGGCCGAGGAGGAGCTGCCCCCGCCGCCCGCCGACGAGGAGGACATCCCCGTCCCGCCGGGCGCGCCCCGGGCGCTGCTGCGCTCGCTGCTCGGCCCGCACCGAGCCCGGATCGCCGTCGCGATGGTGGTGATCCTGGTCCAGCAGGCCGCCCTCCAGTCCGGCCCGCTGCTGGTCGCGGTGGCGATGGACCGCGGCATCCCGGCGCTGCGCGAGCACGACGCCGGCCCGCTGATCGCGGTGGTCGCGGCCTACCTGTTCTTCGCGCTGCTCAGCCCGGTGCTGCAGTGGGCGTTCATCAAGATCAGCGCCCGGGTCAACCAGGACATCGTGCTGGAGCTGCGCGGCCGGATCTTCCGGCACGCCCAGCGGCTCAGCCTGGACTTCCACGAGCGGTACACCTCGGGCCGGATCATCTCCCGCGCCACCAGCGACATCGACGCGCTGCGCGAGCTGCTCTCCGAGGGCCTGCAGGAGCTGCTGACGGTCTTCCTGTCGGTCTGCTACATCTCGGTGCTGCTGCTGGCGCTGGACTGGCAGCTCGGCCTGGTCTCGCTGGCGGCCTTCCTGCCGCTCGCCCTGATCGCCCGCTCGTTCCGCCGCCGCTCGCGCCGGGTCTACCGGCGCTCGCGCACCTCGGCGGCCTCGCTGATCGTCCGCTTCACCGAGACCATGAACGGCATCCGCCCGGTGCAGGCGTTCCGCCGCGAGAAGGCCAACGACGCCGCCTTCGCGGTGGTCAACGGGCAGTCCGCCACCGCGACCGCGGACGGCCTGCTGGAGATCGCCCGCTACGTCGGCCTCTCCCGCGCCACCGCCAACCTGTGGACCACCGGCGTGGTGCTGCTCGGCGCCTACCTGGTCGTGGACGACGCGCTGGAGCTGGGCGTGCTCACCGCCTTCGCGCTCTACCTGCGCCGGCTGTTCGACCCGATCGACCAGCTGGCGATGTTCCTGAACAGCTACCAGTCGGCCGCCGCCGCCCTGGAGAAGATCGCCGGCCTGCTCGCCCACGAGCCGACCGTCGCCGAACCGGCCGAGCCGGTCGAACTGCCGGCCGCCCGGGCCGGTGCGGGAACCAAGGGGCGTGAGGTCTCCTTCGAGGGGACGCGCTTCGCCTACCGGACCGGCAAGGAGGTGCTGCCCGCCTTCGACCTGCTGATCCCGGCCGGGCAGACCGTCGCGGTGGTCGGCGCGACCGGCGCGGGCAAGTCGACCGTCGCCAAGCTGCTGGCCCGCTTCTACGACCCGACCGACGGCCGGATCCGGCTGGACGGCGTGGACCTGCGCGACCTGGCCACCGCCGAGCTGCGGCGCGGGGTGGTGATGGTGACCCAGGAGTCCTTCCTGTTCTCCGGCACCGTCGCCGAGAACATCGCGATCGGCCGCCCCGGCGCCACCCGCGAGGAGGTCGAGCAGGCCGCCCGCGACATCGGCGCGTACGGGTTCATCGCCGCCCTGCCGGACGGCTTCGACACCGACGTGCGCAAGCGCGGCGGCCGGATCTCGGCCGGCCAGCGCCAGCTGGTGGCCTTCGCCCGCGCCCTGCTGGCCGACCCGGCGGTGCTGATCCTGGACGAGGCGACCAGCTCGCTGGACGTCCCCGGGGAGCAGGCCGTGCAGCGGGCGATGCGCACCGTGCTGGCCGGCCGGACGGCCGTGATCATCGCCCACCGGCTCTCCACCGTGGAGATCGCCGACCGGGTCCTGGTCATGGATCAGGGCCGGATCGTGGAGGATGGCTCCCCACAGGAGCTGATCGACGGCTCCGGCCGTTTCGCCGCCCTCCACCGGGCCTGGCGGGACAGCCTGGTCTAGGGTTCCGCCTGCGGGCCCCCGGGCCCCCCGAATGTGCCCGTCCGGGTGCGCCGTCACGCACCCGGCCGGGCATTCCCACTTCCCGTACCGGAGTACGACGGCCGCCGGCCGCGGGGGGGCCCCCCCCCGCCCCGGGCCCGGCCCCGGCGCTCCGCCGCGCCGCCCCGGGCCACCACCCCCCCACCGCCGCGCGGGGGGCCCCCAACAGGCCCGCCGAGAAGG
>NZ_JBEXJK010000101.1:0-22234 GCF_040609095.1 Kitasatospora sp. NPDC004799 | reverse complement strand
CAGGAACGAGCATCGACCTCGGATATGTCCCCACCCATGAACAGCCCAACGAGCGAGCCCAACGAACGTCACGGTAAGCACCGTTGCAGTACTAGAAGGCGGGCTCGTCGGCCAGGTCGAAGATCCGCAGGTCGGTGAGGCGGACGGTGTACCAGACCTCCTGGCCGTCCCCGTCGCCCCAGAACTCGGTCAGCCGGACGGAGGCGTAGCCCTCCTCCTCCTTGACCTGCTGGGCCGACCAGTCCACCGGGACGTTCTGCGCGCGGAACACCGGGTCGGCGTCGTTCTGCTGCGCCCAGACGTCCAGCCGGTAGTTCAGGTACGGGGACAGGTACCGCTCGCGGACCTGCCGCGGGGTCTCGGAGCTCTGCCCGAGCACGGCGTTGCGGTACGCCTCGAGGAAGGTGACCACCTGGTGGGCGGCCGGGGTGCCCGCCCGTACCTGCGCCGCGGCGACCACCGGGGCGGGCGCCGCGGCGACGGCGGCCTGGGCGGGGGCGACGACCAGGCCGCCGACGGCGAGCAGGGCGGCGGTGGCGGACAGTGCGGCACGCATGGTGCGAGTGCGGATCATGCGGGCATTCCACCACCCGCCGAAAGCCCCGGCCTATCGCCGGAACGAGTGGTTTACCCGTACTGCCCAAGAGGTGTGACGATACGTCAGTTCGGATATCCGATTCCCGCGAGGTCCTCGGCGAGCTCGTCGAGGTCGGTGCCCGGGTTGAGCGCCGCCACCACGGCCGGGGTGAGCGGGCGCAGCGCCAGCACGTGCTCGACCGCGGCGGGGTCCAGCCCGTGCTCCGGCTCGAAGTACTCCTCGGCCCAGGCCCGGTAGGCCTCGGCGGAGCCGTCCAGCAGCAGTTCGAAGAGGCCCTCCGCGCCGTGCTCGGCGGCCGCGCCGTGCCAGGCGTCGTCCCCGGGGGCGCGCCAGAAGCAGACCGTCACGATCGGTCCGTCCTCGTCCTGGAAGGCCGGCTCCTCGGCGAAGCGGCGGAACTCCTCGGGCACGGCCGTGAGCAGCTCCGGGCTGTTCGCGGCCTCGTGGCCGAAGCCCCGCCCGTAGACACCGACGGGGGAGAACACCACGAACCAGTCGGCCCCCTCGCCGTCGCGCATCGAGGCCATCTCCTCGCCCTCGTCCCAGGCGGCGTCGAAGGAGTGGTACCGCGACTCCCAGTCGTCGGGGCTGAGGACGGCGTCGAGGGCGGCCAGTGCGCGGCAGCGGTCGCGCAGGACGGGGGCGGCGGGCAGGCGGCTGAGCAGGTCGTTCATGCCCGCCATTGAACCCCGGGCCTCTGACACGCGGTCCCCGGGGGTCCACCCTCCGCCCGCCCGGGGCCCGAACCGGCGCGCGCCGCACCTACGCCCCGCACCTACGCGCCGCACCTACGCGCCGCACCTACGCGCCGCACCTACGCCCCGCACCCGCGCCCTACGCCCGCGCCCCGGGCTGCCGCCCCGGGCCCGGCGCCCCGGCGAAGGCCTGGGCGATCGGCAGCCAGGCGGTGGCGACCGGCCCGGCGGCGGTGAGGGCGAGGTCGTCCCGGTGCCGGCGCTGGGCCACCAGCAGGCAGAAGTCCAGGGCCGGCCCCGCCACCACGTCCGCCGCCCCGGCCGGGCCGATGGACCAGGCTCCGCCGTCGGGCGCGGTGAGCTCCAGCCGGACCGGGCGCTCCGGTGCGGGCAGTCCGTGCAGGCCGAAGGCGAAGCCCAGGGTGCGCAGCCCCAGGTGGGCGATGTGCCGCAGCCGGTCGGTGGGCTCGCGGGTGGTGCCGAGCGCGTCCGCGACGTCCTGGCCGTGCGCCCAGGTCTCCATCAGCCGGGCGGTCGCCATCGAGGCGGGCTTCATCGGCGGGCCGAACCAGGGCAGCCGGGCGCCGGCCGGGGCGGCGGCGAGCGCGGCCAGCACCGCCGCCCGCCCGGCCCGCCAGCGGGCGAGCAGCGCCGCGGGCTCGGCGGCCGCACCCGCGCGGGCGCCGTCCTCGACCGGGTCGGCGCCGGCCGTCAGCAGCTCGGTGAAGCGCCCGCCGAGCGACGCGCCGAAGCCCTCCGGGTCGCGCGCGGCCAGCGCCGTCCAGTCGTCGGTCCAGGCCAGGTGGGCGATCTGGTGCGCCACCGTCCAGCCCTCGGCGGGCGTCGGACGGGCCCAGCCCTCGGCCGGCAGCCCGGCGACCAGGTCGTCCAGCACCGCGCTCTCGGCCCGCAGGTCCGCCAGCAGTCCGCCCAGGACGTCGCCCGGGGTGTTCGGGTCGGTCATCGGTCTCCCTTCCGACATCGACTTCCTCCGTTCCGGCCGGGGTAGTTGCTACCCGCCGGTAGCGTACCGGCGCACCCTACGCCTGCCCGGCCGCCGGCGTCCGGGACTCCGCGGAACACGCCTGTCCGGACTCTCGCCACCGGCCCCACCTCGTGTGACAATTCCGCGATGACCAGGGCTGCGGACCCCCACCTTGCGCAACCCGGCGACGGCGCTGCGCGACCCGACGACCCCGAACTCGGCGTGCGCGCCGCCGAGCTGGTGCGGGACGCCGTGCTCGGCGACCTCGCCCGCCGGGTGGTGGCCGAGTGCGGCGCCGACGTCGGCCTGGTCGGCGTGCCCGAGCCGCTGCCCGGCAGCCGCCCCGGCAGCGAGGGCATGGTGCTGCGCCACTGGGCCGGCACCCGGGCCGACCTGCTGCACGACGCGCCCGTCCCGGCCGGCGTCGGGCTCGGCGGCCGGGCGCTCGCCGAGCGCGCGCCCACCTGGGTGCCCGACTACCGTGCGGCGACGACCATTTCGCACCACTACGACGCGGCCGTGGCCGCCGACGACCTGTACGCGATGCTCACCGTCCCGCTGATGGACGGCGACACCGTGCACGGCGTGGTGTACGCCTCGCTGCGCACCGTCGTCCCGTTCGGGGACGTGCGGATCTCCGCGGTCGGCGTGCTGGCGAAGGCGGCGACCCGGGCGCTCGCCGGGGCCGCCGCCTGGAGCCGCGAACAGCCCCGGAAGGCCGCCCCCGTACCGCCGTTGACCCCGCGCGAGCACGAGGTGCTGCGCTGGGCGGCGACCGGCCGGACCAACCCGGAGATCGCCGCCCGACTGGGCCTGACCTGCAACACGGTGACGGGCTACCTCAAGTCCGCGATGCACAAGCTCGGCGTCCGCAACCGGACCGAACTCGCCCTCACGGCACGGGAGTCCGGGCTGGTCAGTTGACCTGGCGGTCCCGCCCGGCCCAGTACGGCTCGCGCAGCCGGAACTTCTGCAGCTTCCCGGTGGCGGTGCGCGGCAGGGCGTCCCGGAACTCCACCGTGGTCGGCGACTTGTAGCCGGCCAGCCGCTGCTTGCAGTGCGCGATCAACTCGGCCTCGGTGACCGCCTCGTGACCCTCCCGGAGCACCACCAGCGCCTTCACCGTCTCGCCCCACTTCTCGTCCGGCACGCCGATCACCGCCGTTTCGGCGACCGCCGGGTGGTCGTACAGGCAGTCCTCCACCTCGATCGAGGAGACGTTCTCCCCGCCGCTGATGATGACGTCCTTCTTGCGGTCGGAGATGGTCAGCAGGCCGTCCGTGAGGGTGCCGCCGTCACCGGTGTGGAACCAGCCGTCCCGCAGCGCCTCGGCCGAGGCCTCGGGCTGCTGCCAATAGCCGTCCAGCACGGTGTTGGAGCGCACCAGCACCTCGCCCTGGGCGTCCACCCGCAGCTGGGTGCCGAGCGCCGGGGCGCCCGCCTGCACCAGCTTCTCGGCCCGCTCGGCGGCCGGCAGCCCGTCCCACTCGGCCCGCGAACGGTTGACCGTGACCGCCGGGGAGGTCTCGGTCAGGCCGTAGAGCTGCATGAACTCCCAGCCCAGCTGCTCCTCGACCTGCTGCACCACCGAGGTCGGCGGCGGGGCGCCGGCCACGATCATCCGCACCCGGTCCCGGCCGGGCACCGGGCCGTCCCAGTCGGCGGCCGCGTCCAGCACCATCTGGACCACGGCGGGCGCGCCGGACAGGAAGGTCACCCCGTGCCGCTCGACCCGGCGCAGGATCTCCGCGCCGTCCACCTTGCGCAGCACGATGTGCCGGGCGCCCAGGCCGGTGAGCGAGAACGGCAGGCCCCAGCCGTTGGCGTGGAACATCGGCAGGGTGTGCAGGTAGACGTCCCGGTCGCCGGCGCCGTAGTGCAGGGCCATCAGCGTCGCGTTCAGCCAGATGTTGCGGTGGGTGAGCTGAACGCCCTTGGGGCGGGCGGTGGTTCCGCTGGTGTAGTTGATGGTGGCGGTGTCGTTCTCGGCCACCGCGTACCGCCGGGGGGTGCCGTCGAAGTCGTACAGCACGGCGTCGCTGTCCGCGCCGAGCACGAACTTGTGCTTGGCCACCACCCCGTTCAGGGAGTCGGCGACCTCGGGGTCGACCAGCAGCACGGAGGCGCCGCTCTGCTCGACGATGTACGACACCTCCTCGGCCCGCAGCCGGAAGTTCACCGGCACCAGCACCCGGCCGTACCCGCTCACCCCGAAGAAGGAGGTCAGCAGCCGGGCCGAGTTGTGCGAGACGATCGCGACCCGCTCGCCCGGCCCGACGCCGAGCCGGTCCAGCCCGGCGGCCTGGGCCCGGGCCAGCTCGGCGACCCGGCGGTAGCTCAGCTCGCCCCAGGATTCGGCCGGCTGCACCGGCTCGTCGACGATGCCGACCCGGTCGCCGTAGACCAGCTCGGCCCGGTCGAGGAAGTCCATCACGGAGAGTGGAATCTGCATGGGGCCACTGTCCTCTCCCGTCCGGGCCCTGCACACCCCCGATCGGGGGTGTCACCCGTCCGTGCGCGCCCCGGCTCCGTCCGGGCAGCCACCGGCCCCCGCCGCGCGCACGTCGGCCGCCGCCAGGGCCGCGACCAGCCGGTCCCGGGCCTCGGTCTGGGCGGCGATCCGGCGCTCCAGCACCGCCAGCCGCTCCCGGGCGATCCCCAGCACCCGCGCGGACGGCCGCCCCGCCAGCACGTCCCCGTCCAGGCAGCCCAGCAGCGGCCGGAGGTCCTCCAGAGTGAGCCCGGCGGCCACCAGCGCGCGGATGTTGCGCACCCGGACGACCGCCGACTCGCCGTACTCGCGGTAGCCGTTCGGCGCGCGCTCGGAGTCGATCAGCCCGGCCTGCTCGTAGTGCCGCAGGGCCCGGGCGGTACCGCCCGTCCGGGCCGCCAACTCGCCGATCCGCACCGCCACCCGCCCCTTCCCGGTCAGCCCACCAGCGCGCCGCCGTCCACCGACAACACTACGCCGGTCACGAACGAGGCCTGTGGCGAGGCGAGTCGGGTGACCGCCCAGGCCACCTCCGCCGGGCTGCCGATCCGCCCCAGCGGGGTGTGCTCGATCTGCCACTTCCGGATCGCCGCCCGCTGCTCGGGGTCGTACCCGGAGTGGTCGCCGATCGGGGTGTCGATCGCGCCGGGCGCCACCGCCACCACCCGGATCCCGCGCGGCGCCAGCTCCACCGCCCAGCTGCGGGTGACCGTCTCCAGCGCCGCCTTGCTCGCCGCGTACACCGAGTTGCTCGGCCAGCCGCGCTGCCCGACGGCGGTGCTGACGTTGACCACCACGCCACGGCTGCGCTCCAGCGCGGGCAGCGCGGCCTGCCCGAGCAGCACCGGGGCGACCAGGTTGGTGGCCAGCAGTGCCTCCACGCCCGCCCGGTCGAAGTCGCCGAGGGCCTGCCGGCTCTGCACGATCCCCGCGTTGTTGACCAGGACGTCCAGCCGCCCGTACCGCTCCAGCGCCGCCCCGACGATCTCCTCCGGCGCCTGCGGGCCGGTCACGTCCGCGACCAGCGGCCCGATCAGCGCCGGATGCGCGGCCGCCGTCTCCTCGAGCGGCCCGAGCCGCCGCCCCACCGCCAGCACCCGCGCCCCCTCGGCCGCGAAGGCCCGCGCCGTCTCCCGCCCGATCCCCGTCCCGGCTCCGGTGACCACCACGACCCGGCTCTGCGTCCCGCTCTCGTTGCTCATGGGCCCACTTTCCGACCCTGCCGCCAGCGTCAGGGTCAAGCGGGACCCGTCGGAGCCGCCGGAGTCGTCCCCGCACCCGAGCCACCGAGCGGGAGGCAGGCCCCTTCGAACCTCCGGGCCGGCCGCCTGCTAGGAAGGTCGCACCGCACGGTGACCACCCAGGGGGAAAAGGCCCATGAACGACCGACAGCCCGGCAGCATTGCATACGTGGCCGTCCCCGCCCACCCGACGGCCGACGGCCTGCTGCTGCGCCCCTTCGAGGACGCCGACGCGCCCGCCCTGATCGAGGCCTTCCGGGACGCGACCCTGCGCCGCTACACCCGCACCCCGGTGGACGACGCCGAGCAGGCCGCGCACTGGCTGCGCCTCCAGTACGAGGGCCGGGCGGCCGGCACCCGGTACCCCTTCGCCGTCCTGGACGCCGGCGAGCTGGTCGGCAACGTCGTGCTCAAGCGCGGCACCCCGGGCGGGGAGACGGCCGAGGTGGGCTACTGGACGGCCGGCCCGGCCCGCGGGAAGGGCGTGGCCCCGCGCGCCGTGGAGGCGCTCACCACCTGGGCCTTCGCCGCCTTCGCCGAGGACGGCCTGCGCCGGATCGACCTGCTGCACGAGGGCGACAACCACGCCTCCTGCCGGGTCGCCGAGAAGAGCGGCTACGCGTTCACGGAGATCGTCCCGGCCTTCCCGCCCTACCCGCTGGACGGCCACCGGCATTCCCGGAAACGGCTGGACGGGACCGAGCGGGGCCGGTCAGAGTAGGCGGATGGCTTCTCTGGTACGACATGTGACGATCGACTGCGCCGACCCGCACTCCCTCGCCGGCTTCTGGGCCGCGGCCCTGGAGGGCTCCCTGAGCGAGGACGACAACCCGGGCGACGACGAGGCCCTGGTGGACTCCGCCGGCGCCGCGCTGCTCTTCATCCGGGTGCCCGAGGGCAAGTCGGTGAAGAACCGGGTCCACCTCGACCTCCAGCCGCAGGACCGCAGCCGGGACGAGGAGGTGGAGCGGGTGGTCGCCCTGGGCGCCACCGTGGTGGCGGACCACCGCCGCCCGGACGGCACGGGCTGGGTCACCCTGACCGACCCGGAGGGCAACGAGTTCTGCGTCGAGCGCAGCCAGGCCGAGCGGGACGCCACCGAGCAGGCGTAACACCTCCTAGGCAGGCCACTCGCCCATGGCCGCCCGCCAGGTCCACGAGGCCTTGCGCGGGCGGCCGTTCAGTTCCCCGCGCCCGGTGCACCAGAGCAGCACCTCCGCGGGGTGGACGGCCGGTTCCCGCGGGGCGTCCGGGAAGAGCCGGTCGAGCACGAGACGGCACAGCTCGGCGGGCGGCCGCCAGGGCAGGCCGAGGCCGCTGGTGATGTCGTGGGTGTGCAGCAGGGTCTCGGCGACGCCCATCGCGGCGAAGCCGAGCGGCTCGCAGGGCCCGTGGTGGTAGGCGCGCAGCTCGGGCGGGGCGGCGTCCAGGGCGGTGGCGAGCAGCTGCCCGGCGGCGGTGACCACGGTGAGCACCTGGGCCGGGTCGGCCTCGGGCCGTACCGTGAGGTCCAGCGGCAGGTAGCGGTCCCGGGGGCGGGCGGCCAGCGAGGCGTCCAGGGCGTTCCGTACGGGGTCGCCGTTGCGCATGACCACTCCCCTTCGATCACTCCTTCGACGGAACCTCACACGATAGGCCCAACGCCCGGGCCCGCGCCGGGAGTCCGTCCGATAATCGACCCTGTCCGACGCGTCCGGTCCCTTCCGGGGCCGCCCCGTCGGCGCCACCAGCCGCGACCCACCAGCCGCGACCCACCGCCCGCGAGCCAACGAGGCAGGTACCCCATGGCCAGAATCGCCGTGATCGGCGCCAACGGCACCATCGGCAGCGCCGTCGTCGCGGAGGCGGCGGCGCGCGGGCACGAGGTCACCGCCGTGGTCCGCGACCCGGACCACTACCGGGGCGACGCCGCCTTCGTGGAGCGCGCGGACGTGCTGGACCCGGCGGACGTGGCCCGGGTCGCGGGCGGCCAGGACGTGCTGGTGAGCGCCGTCGGCGGCGGCGACGGCCCGGGCCACCTGGCGCTGATCGAGCCCGCCGCCCGGTCCCTGGTCGAGGGACTGCGCGCGCTGGGCGACGCGGCGCCCCGGCTGATCGCGGTCGGCGGGGCGGGCAGCCTGGAGACCGCGCCGGGCGTGCGGGTCTGGGACACCCCGGGCCTGCCGGAGCCGGTCCTCCAGATCATGCACGCCCACGGCGCGGCGCTGGACTACTACCGGACGGTGTCCGACCTGCGCTGGACGGTGCTCAGCCCGGCCGCCGAGATCGGCCCGGGGGAGCGGACCGGCCGCTACCGCACCGGCCTGGAGCAGCTGGTCACCGACGCCGAGGGGCGCAGCCGGATCTCGGTGCCGGACTACGCGGTCGCCCTGGTGGACGAGATCGAGCAGCCCGAGCACATCGGCGAGCGCTTCACCTGCTGCTCCTCGTGACGGCGCTCGGTAGGAAGGGCCGCGGGAGGGTCCTCCCGCGGGGCTCAGCCCAGCTGGATCGAGCGCTTGGCCAGGCCCATCCAGAACCCGTCGATGACGCTGCGCTGGCTGTCCAGGTCGGCCTCGCCGGCACCGAGGGTGACGAACAGCGGGGCGAAGTGCTCGGTGCGCGGGTGGGCGAGGCGCCCGGCCGGGGCCTTGTGCTCGAAGTCGAGCAGCGCGTCCAGGTCGTGGGCCTCCAGGGCGCGCCGGCCCCAGTCGTCGAACTCGGCCATCACCGAGGTGACCCGGCCGTCGCTGCTGAGCGCCCGCAGGTTGTGGGTGAAGAAGCCGCTGCCGACGATCAGTACGCCCTCGTCGCGCAGCGGGGCGAGCTTGCGGCCGATCTCCATCAGCCGCTGCGGGTCGAGGGTGGGCAGCGAGACCTGGAGCACCGGGACGTCGGCGTCCGGGTACATCTCCACCAGCGGGACGTACGCGCCGTGGTCGAGCCCGCGGTCGGGGATGTCCTGAACGGGCGTGCCGGGGGCGCGCAGCAGCTTGCGCACGCGCTCGGCGAGCTCCGGCGCGCCGGGGGCGGCGTACTGGACCCGGTAGTAGTGCTCGGGGAAGCCCCAGAAGTCGTACACCAGCGGGAGGGTGGTGACGGCGCCGAGGGCGAGCGGGGCATCCTCCCAGTGGGCGGAGACCATCAGGACGGCCTTGGGGCGGGGCAGGTCGGCGGACCAGGCGGCCAGCTCGCCCGGCCAGACTGGGTCGTCGGCCAGCGGCGGAGCGCCGTGCGACAGGTACAGGGCGGGCATGCGCTCAGGGGCCGCGGTGCTCATGGCGTCCTCCTCGGGACCGTTCGATCGGGCGGTGCGGGTCGGTGAGTGGGTAGGTAGATAGTTCAAATTTGAACCTCTCCTGCGGTCGACGGTACACCTTCGTTCGAATTTGAACAACAGGAGTAGGCTTCACCCCATGTCCTCACTGAACGAACCCCGCTGGCTCGACCCGGACGAGGCGGCCGCCTGGCGGGGCTTCGTCACCGCGAGCAACCTGCTGAACCGGCGGCTGGAACGCCAGCTCAAGGAGGACTCCGGACTCTCCCACCAGCAGTACGAGATCCTGGTGCACCTGTCCGCCGCCCCCGGCGACTCGCTGCGGATGACCGAACTCGCCGACAAGCTGGTCACCTCCAAGAGCGGTCTGACCTACCAGGTCACCCAGCTGGAGCGGGCCGGCCTGGTCGCCCGCCGCTCCTGCCCCAGCGACGTGCGCGGCGTCATCGCCGAACTCACCGACCAGGGGCGGGAGATGCTGCGCCAGGCCGCGCCGGGGCACGTCGCCCTGGTGCGCGAGCTGCTGATCGACGTGCTCAGCCGCGAGCAGCTCGCGGTGCTCGCCGAGGGCCTCGGCGCGGTCAGCGCCCGGCTCCGGCTGGAGGACGTCTGACCCACGCGGGCCGGTGGCCCGTCCTCCCCGACGGCCACCGCGGCGCCTGCCGCGTCGGCGCCGCCACCGCCTGCCGCGTCGGCGCCGCCACCGCACGCCGGAAGGGGCCGGACGGCGGTCCGAAAACACTCGCCGGAGCCGGGTTTCCGTGCCAACATGCCCCATATGGGGACGATTCTGCACGGCACCTTGGTCACGCTCCGCCCGGCCACCGGTGAGGACATCCCGGCACTGGCGGCCATCCGCGGCACGCCCGAGGTGTTCGCCCGCTGGCGGGGCGGTGACGACCTGGCCGGCGAGGTCGCCAACGACCTGGAGTCGCCCGGCACCGAGACCTTCGCGATCGACCTCGGCGGCAAGGTGGTCGGCGCCATCCAGTGGTACGCCAACAACGACGACGAGTACCGGCACGCCGGGATGGACCTCTACCTCGACCCCACGGTGCACGGCCTGGGCCTGGGCACCGACGCCGTGCGCACGATGGCCCGGCACCTGGTGCACGACCACCACTACCACCGGCTGGTGATCGACCCGGCCGCGGACAACCTCGCCGCGATCCGCTGCTACACCAAGGTCGGTTTCCGCACCGTCGGCACCATGCGCCAGTACGAGCGCGGCCCGGACGGCACCTGGCACGACAACGTGCTGATGGACCTGCTCGCGGACGAGCTGCTCGAAGGCTGACGCGGCCGCGCCGGTTCGCGTGCCGGCCGCTGCCCCGGCCCCGGCGTCAGTCCCGCGCCGCGGCCGGCGGGCAGCCGCAGGAGCGCCGGACCACCAGCTGGGCCGGGAAGGTCCGGGCGCCCCGGGCGCGGCGCTCCGGCCCGCCGAGGACGAGCTCCAGCGCGGCGCGCGCCATCTCGTCCTGCGCCGTGGTGACGGTGGTCAGCGCGGGCCCGGCGATCACCGCCTCGGCGATGTCGTCGAAGCCGGCCACCGCGAGGTCCTCCGGCACCCGGATGCCGAGGTCGTCGGCGGCCCGCAGCAGGCCGATCGCCTGGTCGTCCGTGGCGCAGAAGACGGCGGACGGCCGGTCGGGCCGGGCGAGCAGGGCGAGCGCCTCGGCGTGCGCCCGGACCCGGTCGAACGGCGCCGGGGTGAGCCGTCCCTCGGTGGGCAGCCCGGCCTCCTCCAGCGCGGCGACCCAGCCGGCCGTCCGCCCGGTGACCGGGTCGTGCGGGCTGAGCGCGCGGGTGCCGCCGAAGCAGTGCACCTCGGCGTGCCCGTGCCCGAGCAGGTGGCGGACCACCTCGCGGGCGCCGCCCTCGTCGTCCGCGACCACGGCGACGCCGCCGGCGCTCTCCGCCCGGTGGTGCAGCAGCACCACCGGGGTGCCGTCGGCCACGTCGAAGCCGGTCAGCCCGGGGGTGGCCGGGTCCTGGGTGACCAGGATCAGACCGTCCACCTGCATCCCGAGGAAGGCGCGGATGTAGTGCGCCTCGCGCTCGTCGGCGTAGTCGGAGTTGCCGATCAGCAGCAGCCGGCCGTGCTCGGCGGCGGCCTGTTCGACGGCGTGCGCGAGCCCGGCGAAGAACGGCTGGCGGGCGTCCGGCACGACCATTCCGAGCAGGTCGGTCCGCCGCCGGGCCATCGCCTGGGCGACCCGGTTCGGCCGGTAGCCGAGCTCCTCGACCGCCGCGAGCACCCGCGCCCGGGTCGCCGGCGCCACCGGGCGCGGCCCGTCGTTGATCACATAACTCACGACCGCCGTGGACGTCCCCGCCGCCCGCGCCACATCGTCCCGCGTCACCCTCGCCATGACCGTTGAGCCTACACAGCCCCTCCGACCAGCCTGTTTGCCGAGTGCCCGGCCACCCCGATCGGCCCCTCCGCGGTTGCGGTCCGGCCCTGGCCGCCCGGAGGGTGGCGGGACAGGCGGCACCCTCGGAGCCGCCACCGCCCGACCACGTGAGCAGGCAGATGAGCGCGCCGCCGCACCGGCGGGCCGTCCGGAGCACGCGCCCGGCGGCCCGGCCGCGGGTCCGGATCCACGCCCGGGTCCGGGCCGCCCGGGCCGCGCCGCCGCTGCCCAGGGTCGCGCCCTGGCGCCCGTACGCGGTGCTGGCGGCGATCCTGATGTTCTGCGCGGCCGGGCTGCTGCTCTACCTCAACGAGCGCTCCAGCCGCGGCCACGTCCAGGTGGTCGGCGCCGTGTCCGAGCCGGACGTGCTGGAGGTCGACGTGACGCTCCAGCGGGTGGACGCGGCCGCGCAGACGCTCACCGCGAAGGTCCTGGTCCAGCCGCACGGCGCCCTGCAGCAGGGGGACAGCCCGCTGGTCCCGGCCGGGGACGTGGTGCTGGAGACCACCTCGCTGGAGCAGACCTCGCTCAGGTACCCGGCCGGCCAGCAGATCGCCTCCAGCGCGGTGTCCTTCAACCTCTTCGACGGGCAGGTCTCGGACTACCCGTTCGACCACTACAACGCGGTCGTCGGTTTCCAGGCCACCGTCGGCGGGCGCCCGGTCCCGGTGGTGATCGGCCTGGAGGCCGCCGACCCCTCCTTCGCCTTCCGGAAGGTGCAGGAGCAGCACGAGGGCTCCGGCATCGCGGTGACCGAGCGGATCAGCCGCTCCCGCAGCACGTTCATCCTGGCCTGGTTCATGATGGCCGCGATGTGGGCGCTGGCGCTGTCCGTGCTGGCGGCGGCCGGGCTGATCGTCCGGCAGCGGCGCGGCATCGTCTGGCCCGCCCTCGGCTGGATGGCGGCCACGCTGTTCGCGCTGGTCGGCATGCGCAACGCCGCGCCCGGCAGCCCGCCGATCGGCTCGCTGCTGGACTACGCGGCGTTCTTCTGGGCGGAGCTGCTGGTCGCGGTCGGCCTGACCACGGTCGTGGCGCGCGGCGTCCGGGTCGAGGGCGGGCACAAGGGCCGGTAGCCGTCGTGGGACGGGCGGTCGGTACGCGTAGTCCGCCAGTACGCGTAGTCCGCGGTGACGTCCGCCGAGAGGCCGAGGGCGCGTTCGGCGCGGGGGCCGCGCAGGGCCGGCAGGCTCTGGGCGAGCGCCTGGGCGGCGTGCTGGGCGGGATCGCGGTGCTGGAACTCGCCCGGCCCTGAGGCGCCGGGGGCGGCCCGGGGGCGCGCCGGGGCGCGGGCGAGCTCCGGGTGCGGCTGCTAGCCGGCCGCCACGGCGTCGGGCACGACGACCGTCAGCGAGGTCTCCTGGAGCACGAAGTCCAGCGCCTCGTAGACCCGGCGGGCCGGGTTGCCCTCGGACACCACCAGGGTCACGTCGGCGAGCCCGCGCTCGGCGGCGTCCCCGATCGTCCGGCGCAGCAGGTCGGCGCCGAGGCCGCGGTAGCCGCGCTCGGGGTGGCGGAAGACGTCGGCGACCCAGGGCCGGCCGTCGCGGTCGGTGAGGATCACCCCGGCGACCACGCGGTCCTGCGCGTCCACCGCGAGCAGGCTGGACGGCAGCACCGGGCCGATGACCTCACCCGCGAGCAGCGGGGCGAGCCGTTCGGCCAGCACCTGGGCGTCCTCGCCCGGGTAGTGGTCGACGTGGTCGGGCGCGAAGGCCTGCCGCCAGGCCTCGTACAGCTCCTCGGGCGCGCGGTCGCAGGGCACCGCCCGCAGGCCCTCGCGCAGCGGCGCCGCCGCCCAGTCGGCCGGCGGGGGATCGGCGCGCAGGTCGCGGGCGAAGGTGTGGGCGTGCCGCAGCACCCGCGCGCCCTGCGCCACCAGCTCCCGCCCGAGCCCGGGCGGGCCGGAGACCACCCAGCCGGGCAGCTCGGCCCGGATGAACGCGGCGGCGTCCACCGACTCGTCCAGGACCTCCAGCAGGTCGGCCCAGGGCCGCCCCTCCCGCTCGTCCAGCAGGTAGCGCAGCACCGGCTCGCCGTCGGCACCCCGCCTGACCACCCAGTCCTCGGCCATGGCCCACCCCACATTCCCGCGATCGGTCGCGTGATCGTTCGTCGGCGGCCCATGGTCATCGAGGCCCTGCGGCTCGGCAACCGGTTATTTCCGGCCACCGCCGAACGGCTACCGTCGGGTGACCGGCGCCGGGCGACCAGCGGGTCAGGCCGTCACCGCGTCGGGCCGTCACCGCGTCAGGCCACCACCGCCGCCCGGACGCAGAGCACGTCCGGCAGGTGGGAGAGCAGCAGCGACCAGCTCTCGCCCTCGTCCCGGCTGCCGTACACGTCGCCGGTCCGGTTGCCGAAGTAGATCCCGGCCGGGTCGGCGTCGTCGGTGCGCAGGGCGTCGCGCAGCACGATGCCGTAGTGGTCCTCGCCGGGCAGGCCCTGGGCGAGCTGCTGCCAGCTGGTGCCGGCGTCGGTGGTGCGGAAGACCCGGCAGCGGCGGCCGGGCGGGATGCGGTCGTCCGAGCCGCCGAGCGGGAAGAGGTAGGCGGTGTCGGCCCTGCGCGGGTGGGCGGCCACGGCGAAGCCGAACTCGGCGGGCAGCCCGTCCACGATCGAGCGCCAGCTGTCGCCCCAGTCGTCGCTGCGGTACACGCCGCCGTGGTTCTGGAGGTAGAGCCGCTCCGGGTGGACCGGGTCCGGGGCGATCTTGTGCACGCACTGGCCGAACTCGGGGTACTGGCCCTCCTCCGGGAAGAACTCGGCGCGCAGGCCGGTGTTGGAGGGCTGCCAGCTGTCGCCGCCGTCCTTGCTGCGGTAGACGCCGCCGCTGGAGACGGCGACCAGCAGCCGCTGCGGGTCGCGCGGGTCGGTCAGGATGGTGTGCAGGCCCTGGCCGCCGTAGCCGGCGCCCCACTGCGGCCGCTGCGGGTGGTTCCAGAGCGGTTCGACCAGCGCGAAGGTCTCGCCGCCGTCGGTGGAGCGGAACAGCGCGGCCGGCTCGGTGCCCGCGTACACGACGCCGGGGGCCTCCGCCCCGGCGGGCTGGAGCTGCCAGACCCGGGTGAGCGAGGCGCCGGTGGACTCCGGGAAGCGGATGGCCGGCCGCGACGGCTCGGACCAGCTCTCGCCGAGGTCGTCGGAGCGCCAGACCGACGGTCCCCAGTGGCTGCTGTCGGCGCCGACCAGGATTCTGGTCCGGCCGTCGCGGCGGTCGACGGAGACGGAGTAGATCGCGTTCATCGGGAAGTGCGGCCCGCTGAACTCCCACGTCAGCCGGTCGCGGCTGCGGCCGAGAAAGAGGCCCTTCTCGGTTCCGACGGCCAACAGCACCTCGGTCATGCCTCACACCACCTGGTCACGAGTACGGCCCCCTGGACGCCCCCCGACTGCCAGTGTCCCGCCGTCCACGGGTGGTCACATCTCGCCGCGCCGGTCACCCGGGAGGCGGACATCCGTTCGAGGGGCCGCCCGTTCGGGGCTGCCTCCGGCCCGTTCGGGCTACCCCCGGCAGTCCTCCAGCAGCCGCAGCCAGACCTCGCTGATCGTCGGGTACGCGGGCACCGCGTGCCAGAGCCGGTCGATCGGCACCTCGCCGACCACCGCGACGGTCGCCGAGTGCAGCAGTTCGGCCACCCCGGGGCCGACCAGGCAGGCGCCGACGATCAGCTCCCGGTCCAGGTCGAAGACCACCCGGGCCCGGCCGCGGTAGTCGTCGCCGTAGAGCGAGGCCCCGGCGACGGAGCCGATCTCGTGGTCGACGGTCTTCACCCGCAGCCCGGCCGCCTCGGCGGCGGCCCGGGTCAGACCGACGGCGGCCACCTCGGGCTGGGTGAACACCACCTGGGGCGCGCCCGCGACATCGGCGGACGCGGCGTGCGCGCCCCAGCGCGAGGTGTCCAGCGGGCGCCCCTCGGCGCGGGCGGCGATCGCGGCACCGGTGATCCGGGCCTGGTACTTGCCCTGGTGGGTGAGCAGCGCCCGGTGGTTGACGTCCCCGGCGGCGTAGAGCCACTCGCCGCCGTCGCCGTCCACCCCGTCCACGCCGAGCACCGTGCAGCTGTCGTCCACCTCCAGCCAGCCGCCCGGCTTCAGGCCGACCTGCTCCAGCCCGATGTCGGCGGTGCGCGGGGCCCGGCCGGTCGCGTACAGCACCTCGTCGGCGGTCAGCGTCCCGCCCCCGTCGAGGGTGAGGGTCACCGGCCCGGAGCCGTCCGCCCGCTCCAGCGCGGTGACCTCGGTGCCGAAGCGGACGTCCACCCCGGCCGCCCGCAGGCCCTCCGTGACCAGCTCGCCCGCGAACGGCTCCATCCGCGGCAGCAGCCCGTCACCGCGCACCAGCAGCACCACCTCGGAGCCGAGCGCCCGCCAGGCGGCGGCCATCTCCACCCCGACCACCCCGCCGCCGACCACCGCCAGGCGCCCGGGGACGGTCGGCGAACCGGTCGCCTCCCGGTTGGTCCACGGGCGGGCCTCGGCGAGCCCCGGCACGTGCGCGGGCAGCACCGGGCGGCTGCCGGTGCACACCGCGACGGCGTGCCGGGCGGTGAGCACCCGCTCGCTGCCGTCCTCGGCCTCCACCGCCACCGTCCGCACCCCGGCCAGCCGGCCGTGGCCGCGGACCAGCTCGATGCCGGTGTCCCGCAGCCACCGCACCTGGCCGTCGTCCTGCCAGTCGGAGGCGAAGGAGTTCCGCCGGGCCAGCACCGCGGCCGGGTCCAGCCGCCCGTCGCCGACCGCCTCCCGGGAGCCGGCCACCGCGCGGGCGTCGGCCAGCGCGGCCACGGGCCGCAGCAGCGCCTTGCTGGGCATGCAGGCCCAGTACGAGCACTCGCCGCCGACCAGCTCGGCCTCCACGATCACGGTGCGCAGCCCGGCGGCGACCGTCCGGTCGGCCACGTTCTCGCCGGTCGGGCCGGCCCCCAGGACGATGACGTCGTACTCCTCGGCGGTGCTGGTCATGCCCGGTCCTCCGTGGTCTCGATGGCCACCCCGGCGCGCGGTGCGGGGGTGACGGGCGTGCGCCCGGGGTCGTGGTGCGGCCGGGCCCCGGCCGGGCCGCCTCCGGTTCCGTAGCCGAGCCCGGTCCGGCCGGCCGGCGGCGGCCACGGGGCGCGCTCGTGGCGCGTCCGCGGGGTGGTCACCGGGCGGGAGCCGGGCGGGGCGCCCAGCGGCGCGAACGGCCTCGAACCGCCGTCCGGCCGGAACTCCGGCCCGGATTCCGGCGGTTCGGTACGGCTGGGCTGCTCGCGCACGGGTGCTCGCTCTTCGCTCGGGTACGGCGTGCGCCCCATCCTGCCGGTCCGGGCGCGGTTGCGCGACGGACGGACACGCCGAGGGCGCCGTCGGACGAACCGCCGGGCGCGGACGGGACAGGCCGGGGCCCGGCGGCGGACGGTGCGGCGGGCCCCGGCGGCCGGCGCAGCGGCGCACCGCCGGGCGCACCGCCAGGGCACACCGAGCGGCCGGAGCGGCGGGCTCAGAGCGCGGCGAGCTCCGCCAGCACCGCCGCCGTGTCGGCCGGGCGGGAGAACATCGGCCAGTGCCCGGTGGGCAGTTCGCGCAGCTCCCAGTTCGGCCCGGACAGCCCGGCGAAGTACGGGTGCCCGGCGGCGATCAGCTCGCGCACCTGGGCGAGCGGGAAGGAACAGGAGACCAGGGCGTGCGGCAGCGCGGCCCCGGCGCCGGTCAGCCGCAGCCGGTCCCGGTATACGCCGGCCGGGTGCGGGGTGGCGCGGGCGCGGATGCGGGCGAGGGCGGCCTCGTCCAGCCCCGCCACGCTCGCGCCGTGCTCCGACAGGTACTCCCAGGACGGCATCGGGAGACGGCCGTCGACCACCGAGGCCTCGGCCATCCGCTGGTAGTCGGGCTGCCAGAGGTCGTACAGCGCCGAGCCGTCGACCAGCGGGCCGCTGTCCAGGTAGACCACCCGGCGGATCCGCTCCGGCATCCGGTCCGCGAGCACGCCCACCGGGGCGCAGGCGCCGCTGTGCGCGACCAGGACGACGTCCGTCAGGTCCTCCCGGAGCAGCAGCTCGGTGAGGTCGGCGACGTGGTCCTCCAGCCCGAACTCGCCCACCTCGTCGGCGCGTTCGGCCACCCCGGGCAGGCTGACGGCGTACACCCGGTGCCCGGCCGCGCGCAGCGGCGCGGCCACCTCGTCCCAGGCCCAGGCGCCGATCCAGAACCCGGGGACCAGTACGAACGTGCTCATGGCGGATCACTCCATTCGTCGGTGGGGATGTCCGGGGAAGCCTCGACGGGCCGCGGCGCCCTGCGGAGGGCGTCGTCGCGGTGGGGCCTCCTTCACCGCCGACTCTAGAATCGGATCCGGACAGAAGTCGCCCGGATTTCCCCCGCGTCGTGCCGGGGCGTCCGGAAGAGCCGGGACGTCCGGAAGAGCCTGGACGTCCGGAAGAACGGCACTGAGCACGGAAGAGGCAGGAGCGCACGGTGGAGCACCCGGTCAGCCGCGTCCTCGCCCTGCTGGAACTGCTCGAGGACCGTCCCGGCCTGACCGGCGCCGAACTGGCCGCCCGGCTCGAGGTCGACGAGCGCACCGTCCGCCGCTACGTCGCCCGGCTGGCCGAACTCGGCATCCCCGTCGAGGCCGACCGCGGCCGCTACGGGGGCTACCGCCTGCGGCCCGGCTACCGGCTGCCGCCGCTGATGCTCACCCCCGACGAGGCGGCCTCCGTCGTCCTCGGCCTGCTGGCCGGCCGCAGCTCCGGCCTGTCGGTGGGGGAGGGGGCCACCGGGACCGCCCTCGCCAAGATCCAGCGGGTGCTGCCGCCGCCACTGCGCGAACGCGTCGCCGCCGTCGAGCAGACCCTCGGCCTCACCGCGCTCCCCGCCGCCGGCCCCGGCCCGGCCGCCGCCGCGCTGTTCACCCTGGCCGAGGCGGCCCGTCGGCGGCGCCGGGTGCGGCTCTCCTACCGGGACCGCGAGGACCGGCCCAGCGAGCGCGAGTTCGACCCGTACGGGCTGGTCTTCCACTCCGGGCGCTGGTACACCACCGGGCTCGACCACCGCAGCGGCGAGCCGCGCACCTTCCGGCTGGACCGGATCACCCGGGTCGAGCCGGGCGAGGCCGGCTTCGAGCCGCCCGAGGACTACGACCCGGTCCAGCGGGTGGTGGAGTCACTGGCCGGGGCGCCCTGGCGGCACCGGGTGGAGGTGGAGCTGGCGACCACCCTCGCCGAGGCCCGCCGCCGGCTGCCGCCCGCCGTCGGCACGCTCACCGAACTCGCCGACGGCCGGGTCCTGCTGCGGGCCCGGGCGCAGAACCTGGACGGCGTCGCGGTGCTGTTGGCCGGCCTGGGGTGGCCGTTCACCGTCCGGGAGCCCGCCGCACTGCGCGCCGAGGTACGGGCGCTCGCGGACCGGCTCGCCGCCTGGGGCGCCGAGCCCGCCTGACCGAGCCCGACTGACGGAGCCCGCCCGACCGAACCCGCCTGACCGGCCGGCCCGGCCGGTCGACCGGCGACGCGCCCGACCGACGGACCGGGCGCGGGCACGGCGAGGGGCCCGGGGAGGGCGGACGCTCCCCGGGCCCCTCGGACGGCCGGATCAGGCCTGGCCGTTGGCCGCCTGCTCCGCGGCGACCTTTCGCTTCACCTCGGCCATGTCCAGGCCGCGGGCCTGGCCGATCAGGTCCTCGAACACCGCCTCCGGCAGCGCTCCGGGCTGCGAGAAGACGAGCACGCCCTCACGGATGATCGCCAGCGTCGGGATCGACTGGATGTCGAACGCGGCGGCCAGCTCCTGCTGCGCCTCGGTGTCCACCTTGGCGAAGACCAGGTCCGAGTGGCGCTCGGCCGCCTTCTCGTACACCGGGGCGAACTGGCGGCACGGCCCGCACCACCCGGCCCAGAAGTCGATGAAGACGAAGTCCTTGCCCTCCGGGCCCGGGACGATCTCGTCGAAGTTCTCCTTGGTCAGCTCGACCGTGCTGCTCATCTCGCGATTCCTTCCCTTCCGGAGGAGGCGTTCCGGCCGGTTCCGGCCGTGTGCCCGCCACAACCGTGCCGGTCGACGGGGTATTCCACGAGGGGTGTTCCGGGCAGGGTGTTCCGCGCGGGCTGTTCCGCGCGGGCTGTTCCGGACCGGGAGCGCCGCGCCCCCGGGTTGAGCAGTCGGCGGCCACCGCCCGTACAGGAGGGTGTCCGGCCCGTCCGACCCCCTTCCCCTGCGGGAGGCACCCCATGCGCAGCACACTCCGCACCCGCCGGACCGTCGCGCTGGCCGCGTCCGGCCTCGCGGTGGCCGCCCTGATCGCCGGCTGCGGCTCGTCCGGCGGTTCGTACGGCGGCTCCTCGGGCGGGTCGGGCGGCCCGAGCGCCCCGGCGGCAGGCGTGACCCTGCGGACCGCCCAGGACCCGAAGCTGGGCACGATCGTCACCGACGCCGCCGGCTTCACGCTCTACCGCTTCGACCAGGACCGGAACAGTCCGCCGGAGTCCTCCTGCAACGGGAGCTGCGCCGTCGTCTGGCCGCCCGAGCACGCGGACGGCGGCGTCACGGTGAAGGGCATCGACGGCAAGCTGGTCGGCACCGTCACCCGCGCCGACGGCACCGCGCAGGTCACCCTCAACGGCTGGCCGGCCTACCGCTACGCGCCGGACACCAAGCCCGGCGACACCAAGGGGCAGGGCGTCGGCGGCACCTGGTTCGCGCTGACCCCGAGCGGCGGCCGGGCGGGCGCCGCGGGCGGCACCGCGCCGAGCCCGGCGAACCCCGGCCCGATGCCGGGCACCCCGATGCCGGGGAATCCGACGCCGGGCAACCCGATGCCCGGCACCCCGGGCTACTGACCGGTTCCGACCGCCCTCGACCAGGAGGCCCGGGTGCGCAACGATGAAGTGGTGACCGAGGAGCACCCCGTCGGCCGCTCCGGCGGTCCCGGCACGGGGGCGCCGGACGAGGAGCTGATGCGCGCCCTCTACCGGGAGCACGCCGGTCCGCTGTTCGGCTTCGTGCTCCACCTGGTCGCGGGCGACCGGCAGCGGGCCGAGGACGTCGTGCAGGAGACGCTGGTCCGCGCCTGGCGCAACATCCACCGGCTCGACCCGGCGGGCGGCTCGCTGCGGCCCTGGCTGGTCACGGTCGCGCGGCGGATCGTGATCGACGGCCACCGCAGTGCGCTGGCCCGGCCGCGCGAGGTGGACGTCTCGGCGCTGGAGCAGCTGCCCGCCGAGGACGGGATCGACCGGGCGCTGCGGATGATGACCGTCGCGGACGCGCTCGGCGACCTCTCGCCCGCGCACCGGGAGATCATCGTCGAGACCTACCTGAAGGGCCGCACGGCCAACGAAGCGGCCGCCGAACTCGGCATCCCGGCCGGGACGGTGCGCTCGCGGGTGTTCTACGCGCTGCGCTCGCTCAGGCTCGCGCTGGAGGAACGGGGAGTGACATCGTGACCAGGCACCCCGACCCCGATCCCGGCCCCGACCGGCTGCCCGGCGACCTGCCCGGGGGCGACCCCGACCGTCCGCCGGTCGAAGCCCCCGGCGGCCCAGAACATGTCGACGTCGGCGCGTACGTCCTCGGTCTGCTGGAGCCCGCCGAGCGCGCCGCCTTCGAGCGGCATCTCGCGGACTGCCCGCAGTGCGCCGAGCAGGTGGCCGAACTCGGCGCAGTGGAACCGCTGTTGGCCGAGTATGCGGCCACCGCGCGGGCGGCCGGAACGGACCCGGCCGACCCGGCCCCGCAGCCGGACCCGCGCCTGCTGGACCGGCTGGTCGCCGAGGTCGGCACCACCCGGCGCCGGGGCCGGGTGCGGCGGCTGGTGCTCGCCCTGGCCGCCACCGCGATGGTGGCGGCGGGCCCCGCCGTCACCGCCGCGGTGCTCACCGCCGACCAGGGCCCCGCCGTGGTCGCGGCGGCCGAGCAGTTCAGCGCCACCGACCCGGGCACCGGCGCACGCGCCACCGTCGGCGTGGACGGCACCATCTGGGGCAGCCGGATCAGCCTGCAACTCTCCGGCGTGCACGGCCCGTTGAGCTGCGAGCTGGTCGCCGTCTCGCGCACCGGCGAGCAGCAGACCGTCACCAGCTGGTCCGTCCCGGCAGGCGGCTACGGCAACGGGACCGGGAACGGCAGCGGGACCGGGAACGGGAACGGCAATGGGGACGGCACCGTGCGCACCACCGGTGGCGCCGCCCTCCGGCCCGGGGACATCGACCACTTCGAGGTCCGGGTCCAGAACGGCGGTGCGCTACTGGTCGCGGTCCCGGCGCAGCACGCCGGTTGAGTCCCAGCGGACCGTGTACGACTCCAGCCGCTCCACCCGGGCCGTCCCCCGGACCCCGGGCCAGTGCGGGCTCGGCTCGCCGGTGCCGCTCATGTGCTCCCGCCGCCAGGTCCGGCTCCAGCCGACCCGCAGCGCCGGCTCGAAGCTGTGCCACTGCCCGCAGCCGCAGGGCGTCAGCACCCGCGCGCAGCAGCGGCACAGCTCGGCGAGGCCGCGGCCGAGGCCGCGACCGCGACCGCGAGCTGGACCTGGACCGCCGTCGGCCCCGGGCCCGCCGTGGCCGGTCGGGACAGATCGGA
>NZ_JBEXJK010000100.1:0-22632 GCF_040609095.1 Kitasatospora sp. NPDC004799 | reverse complement strand
GGACGCCTCCGGCTCCGCCCGCTCCGCCTGCAGCCGGTCGCCCAGCGCGGTGCGGGCGGCCGCGGGCAGGGCCTTGCGGGCGGCCGGGAAGAGCTGCTCCTCCTCGCCGCGCAGGTGCCGGCGCAGGGTGTCGGCGAGGCCGCGCAGCAGGGTGTCGAACGCCGGGTCGGCCGGTTCGAGCCCCTGGAGGTCGGCCAGGTACTGCCCGATCGCCAGGTGGTCGTGGATGCTGCGGAAGACCAGCGCCCCGCCGTCCGGCACGTCGTGCTGCACCACCGGGAAGAGGTGCTCCTCCTCGGCGGCGCAGTGGGTGAACAGCAGGTCGGTCAGCCGGGAGAGCAGCTCGCCGCGCCCGGGGTCGTCGGCCGGTGCGGCCTCGATCCGGTCGAGCAGCTCGGTGGCCGCCCGGTGGTCGGCGGTGAACTCGCCGAGGATGTCAGGCCTGCGGCTCATGGCCCGCCCGCCTCTCGCACGGAAGACTTCCCCCGCTGCCTTCCAGTATCCGGCGCCGGGCCGCTCACCCGGAGTTGCCGAGGACCTCGGGGAAGCCCCCGCTCACCCGCCGTCCCGCCGCCCGGTGAGGGCGAGCAGCCGGGTCTGCGGCCCGGCGTCCTCGGGCACCGGCAGCGGCGGGTCGAAGAGCCCGCTGCCGGAGAGGTCCCCGTACCCGGAGATCTCGCCGAGCGCGAACTCGACGAGCCCGGCCGGGAGCCGGGTGAGCCGGCCGATGCCCTCGGCGAGGTCCCAGGCGTGGATCACCAGGTCGGTGGTCAGCTGGTCCAGGTAGTACTGGCCGGAGACGTCCCCGTAGGAGAGGTGGACGGTCAGCTCGGTGGCGCCCGGGACGGCCCAGGCCTCCCGGGCGGCCTCGGCGGCGCCGGTCCAGGCGCCGACCGGGTCGTCGCCGAGCACGTCGCCGTCGAAGCGCCCGCCGACCTCGCCGATGGTGGCGCCCATCAGCAGTTCGGGCACCCAGAGCTGCTCGCCGGTGAGGTGGTTGACCAGGTCGCGGACGGACCAGTCGCTGCACGGGGTGGGGGAGTCCCACTGGCCGGGCGTGATCAGCCGGACGCGCTCGCCGAAGGCGTCCAGCGCCTCGGTGTACGGGGTGCCGGTCCGCGCCTCCCGTCGGTGTTGCCTGTGGTGGGCCATGCCTCCACCCTCCCCGGCCCGGACGGGCCCCGCGAGTTGTCGACGGCCCGTCAGTTGTTCAAATTCGAACTTCGGGGTACGGTCGGGAGAGCGGCGGTTCAAATTTGAACAATGGTGCCGGGTGACGACCCTGCCCGCCGTCGCGCAACCACCAACCCGTGATCACGAACCCGTGACCACGTCCGGCCGTGCCGGACGACGACCGAACCCCGATCGATGGAGACGCGCATGCCGAGCAGCAGCCCGAGCACGACCGCCGCCACCACCACCGTCAGCCCGGCCCGGGACACCGCCGGGTCCGCGACGACCTCCCCGCACGCCTACGACGCCGGACTCCTGCTCCTGCGCCTCGTCCTCGGCCTGACCATGGCCGCGCACGGCAGCCAGAAGCTGTTCGGCTGGTTCGGCGGCGGCGGGATCGACGGCACCGGTCAGTTCTTCACCATGAGCGGCTACCCGGCCGGCAACGCCATGGCCGTGGTGGCCGGCCTCACCGAGACCCTGGGCGGACTCGCCCTCGCCGTCGGCCTGCTGACCCCGCTGGCGGGCGCCGCGATCGTCGGCACGATGGTCAACGCGATCGCCGTCACCTGGGGCGGCGGCTTCTTCGCGCCGAAGGGCAGCGAGTACGAGCTGCTGCTGACCGCCGGTGCCGCCGCGCTCGCCCTGACCGGCCCCGGCCGCTACGCCGTGGACCGCTTCCTGCCGGTGCTGCGGGCGCACCGCCTGGCGTACGGCGCGGCCGCCGTCGTGGTCGGCCTGGTGACGGCCGGCGTGATCCTGCTGCTGCGCAAGTAGCGGGAGCCGACTGGCCCGTGGGCCGGGAGGGCGTGGTGACGACTCGTCGCCGCGCCCTCCCGGCGTTCACGGGCCAGCGTTCCCGGACCGGCGTTCACAGGCCGGCGTTCACGGGCCGGCGTTCACGGATGAGTGGACCTCACGTAGGGACCTTCACAATAGTGTGTGATGTGTGCAATGGTACATGGCACACCCCCACCGCTTTCACGGCGGAGCCGCCCCACGCGGCGCCGTCGCGGACGGTCCTCGCTCCCCCGCAGGCCGCGCCCCACATCGCGGCCGATGACGGCCCGGAGGCCCCCACGTGAATGGCCAGCGCTTACTGCGGCTCCCGCGGTTGGCACGACTGTTGACGCTCGTCCTGTCCCTGTTCCTGGCGGTCGGCCTGTTCTCCCCGCAGAGCCAGGCCGCCCCCGCCGCGGCGACCCCCGCGACCCCCACGACCCCCGCCGACGCGCCCGTCGGTACGGCGCCCGCCCACCTGGCGCCGCCGCCGGCGATCGGCGCGGACCGCGCCGACACCGCTCCGGCGAGGCCGGACGGCCGGAAGCGGCTCAGCCCGGAGGACCTGGTCCCCCGGTCGCCGGTGGCCCCGCTCACCGGGGAGCCGAACGCCAAGGCCTTCGGCCTGGGCGCGGCAGCCGCCGAACAGCCCTGCAACATCGCCGACTTCACCGGTCGGACCGGCGGCGACCTGGTCCGGCAGATCAGGTCCGTCGACCTCCAGTGCGTCAACTCGCTGTTCCGGATCGGCCGCGGCGACGCCGCCGGCGCGTTCCGCGAGTCGCAGATGACCACGGTGGCGAACGCGGTGCGCGACGCCGCGTACACCTACCAGGGCGACAACAGCGCGTCGATCGCGCAGCTGATGCTGTACCTGCAGGCCGGCTACTTCGTGCAGTTCTACAACCCCGACGCGGTGGGGCCCTACGGCGACGGCCTGAAGGCCGCCGGCCGCTCCGCGCTGGACGCGTTCTTCGCCAACCCCCGCTCGCGGGACGTCACCGCGGACAACGCGAGCCCGCTGACCCGGGCGGCCACGCTGATCGACAGCATCAAGGACAGCGCCCGCTACCTGCCGGTGGTCAAGCGCCTGCTGGCCGACTACGACAGCGCCACCTGGAACCCGAACGGCATGGTGTACGCGCTGACCCCGGCGCTCACCGTGCTGTACGCCGGTCACTGGCAGGCCGACTTCCTCCCGGCCGTGAAGGCCGACCCGACCGTGCTGGACACCCTGTTCACCTTCATCTCCCGCAACCAGGGCCTGCACGGCGGCACGTACGGGCGGATGGTCTACGAGTCGGTCAACGAGCTGACCCGCTTCATGAAGTACCCGGAGCTGCTGCCCGGGCTGCGCCCCTACGCGCGGACGCTGGCCCAGCAGTCCACCCCGAGCGGCCCCACCATGTACCAGCGCGGCTCCGTGGCGCTCGCGGTGAACTGGTGGGACACGGCCAACTGCTCGTACTACGGCACCTGTGACGACCCGGCGCGGTTCAAGGCCGCCAACCTGACGGTGAAGCACACCTGCAGCCCGAGCATCACGCTGCTCGCCCAAGCCCTGGACGGCACCCAGCTGGGGACCGCCTGCACCAGCCTGAACGGCCAGGACGCGTTCTTCCACGCCGTGGCCAGGGACAGCGGCCCGGTCAAGGACGACAACAACGGCACGATCGAGGTCGTGGTCTTCCACTCCTCGCTCGACTACCAGGTGCTCGCCGCGGTCATCTACGACATCAACACCAACAACGGCGGCATGTACCTGGAGGGTGAGCCGGACAAGGCCGGCAACCAGCCGCGCTTCCTCTGCTACGAGGCCGAGTGGGCCCGCCCGTCCTTCGAGATCTGGAACCTCAACCACGAGTACACCCACTACCTCGACGGCCGGTTCGACGTGTACGGCGACTACGAGGCCGGGCAGGTCCAGCCGATCGACTGGTGGGTCGAGGGCTTCGCGGAGTTCGTCTCCCACTCCTACCGCAAGGTCGTCAACGACGGCGCCATCGCGGTGGCCGGCCGGCACGCCTACCGGCTGAGCGAGCTGTTCGACACCGTCTACGCCAAGAGCAGTCAGGAGCGCGTCTACCAGGGGGGCTACCTGGCCGTGCGCTACATGCTGGAGCGGCACCGCTCCGACGTGGACGCGGTGCTCGCGAAGTACCGTGCCGGTGACTGGGACGGCGCCCGCGCCCTCCTGAAGACCACCATCGGCACCCGTTACGACGCCGACTTCGACGGCTGGCTGACCAGGTGCGCCGCCGGCGCCTGTGCCACCGGGACGCCGGGTGAGCCGCAGCTGCCGGAGTGCGCGGGCTCCGACCTCCGGAAGCTGGACGCCGGCTGCGTGCGCGGCAACGTCGCCGCGACCACCGGCAACTACGCGCACTTCTACCTCCTGGTGCCGGCCGGCACCAAGCAGATCAAGGTCACCACCAAGGGCGGCACCGGCAACGGCGATCTCTACTACAACCCGGGCGGCTGGGCGTACACCGACTCCTACGTCACGCGCTCGGCCGGCCCGGACAACGCGGAGACGCTGACCGTCGGCAACCCGCCGGCCGGCTACGTCTTCTTCAGCCTCTACGCCCAGCAGGGCTTCAGCGGGGTGAGCGTCACGAGCGAATTCTGAGCCGGAACCGGCGAACTCAGACAGGTGACCGCCCCGGGCGGAGCGCTGCGGCGCCCCGCCCGGGGTCGGTGTTCTGACGGCCCGTCATCACGGATCCTGCCTGAATTCCGCGCAAACCACGCACGACGCCCCGGGTTCCCAAGGCCATGTGAGATGTGCCATGGTACATGTCACATCCCCCACCGTCCCCGGCGGAGCCGCCCCCACGCGGCGCCGTCGCCAACGGTCCTCGACACCCCCCACCGGCCGCGCCCCCGAGTCGCGGCCGACGACGGCCCGGAGGCCCCCACGTGAGTCCCTCACGGCCGCTGCGCATCCCGCAGCTGGCACGATTGCTGACGTTCGTCCTGTCCCTGTTCCTGGCGGTCGGCCTGTTCGCCCCCCAGTCGCAGGCCGCCCCCGTCCCCGCCGCCCCCGGCGGTGCCCCCACCCCCGCCGGGCCGGCTCCGCAGCCCGCCCTCGGCGCGCCCGAACGAGCCGACAGCGGGCAGCAGTTGGCCTCGGTCGACCAGCGCGCCCCGCTCCCGGTCGACACCCGGCCGGCCGAGGTCCGGGAGGCCGCGAAGGCCTTCGGCCTCGGCGCGGCGGCCGAAAAGCCGTGCAACGTCGGTGACTTCAGCGGCCGGACCGGCAGCGACCTGGTCCAGCACATCAAGGACGCCGAGATCCAGTGCGTCAACAGCCTGTTCCAGCTCACCGGCGGCGACGCGCGCGGCGCGTTCCGCGAGGAGCAGATGAGCACGGTGGCCTACGCGCTGCGCGACGCGGCGGCCAACTACCCCGGCGACAACTCGACTTCGGTCGAGCAGCTGGTGCTCTACCTGCGCGCCGGCTACTTCGTGCAGTGGTACCACAAGGAGGACGTCGGCGAGTACGGCGCCGGTCTGAAGACCGCGATCCAGTCCGGGCTGGACGCCTTCTTCAACAGCGCGCACTCGCGCGACGTCGTCGCGGGCAACGCGCCCATCCTGGGCGAGGCCGTCACCCTGATCGACAGCGCGCAGGAGAACGTCCGCTACCTGCCGGTGGTCAAGCGCCTGCTGGGCGACTACAAGGCCGACACCTGGAACCCGGCCGGCATGGCCTGGGCGGTCAACCCGGTGTTCACCGTGCTGTTCCGCGGCCACCAGGTGCCCGGCTTCGACGCGGCCGTCGAGGCCGACCCGAGCGTGCTGGACGCGCTGTCCGGCTTCGCGACCCGCAACAACGCCCTGCTCGGCGACACCTACGGCGTGCTGGTCTACAACGCGACCAAGGAGCTGACCCGCTTCCTGAAGGACACGGCCCTGCAGGCCAAGGTCCGTCCGCTCGCCAAGGCGCTGGTCGACACCTCGGAGCCGAAGGGCCGCACCGTCTACCAGTGGGCCGCGGTCGCCGAGGCCGTCGAGTACTACGACGCGGGCAACTGCTCGTACTACGGCACCTGCAACAGCGCCGACCAGCTCAAGGCCGGCGTGCTGACCGTGAAGCACACCTGCAGCCCGAGCATCACGCTGCTCGCCCAGGCGCTGGACAGCACCCAGCTGGGCACCGCCTGCACCAGCCTGAACGGCCAGGACGCGTTCTTCCACACCGTGGCCAAGGACAGCGGCCCGGTCAAGGACGACCTGAACACCACGATCGAGGTCGTGGTCTTCCACTCCTCGCTCGACTACCAGGTGCTGGCCGCCGCGATCTACAGCATCGACACCAACAACGGCGGCATGTACCTGGAGGGCGAGCCGGACAAGGCCGGCAACCAGCCGCGCTTCCTCTGCTACGAGGCCGAGTGGTCCCGCCCGTCCTTCGAGATCTGGAACCTCAACCACGAGTACACCCACTACCTCGACGGCCGGTTCGACATGTACGGCGACTTCGAGGCCGGCATGAAGACCCCGACCGTCTGGTGGGTGGAGGGCTTCGCCGAGTACGTCTCCTACTCGTACCGCAAGGTGACCAACGACGGCGCCATCGCGGCGGCCGGCCGCCACACCTACAAGCTGAGCGACCTCTTCGACACCGCCTACGGCGACCAGGAGCGGGTCTACCGCTGGGGCTACCTGGCCGTGCGCTACATGCTGGAGCAGCACCGCTCCGACCTGGACGCGGTGCTCGCCAAGTACCGCGCCGGTGACTGGGACGGCGCCCGCACGCTCCTGAAGACCACCATCGGCACCCGCTACGACGCGGACTTCGACGGCTGGCTGACCAGGTGCGCCGCCGGCGCCTGCGCCACCGACGGGGGCGGCACGCCCACCACGCCGCAGCTGCCGGAGTGCACCGGCACCGACACCCGGCAGCTGGCGGCCAACTGCGCCCGCAGCAACGTCGCGGCCACCACGGGCAACTACGCGCACTTCTACCTCCTGGTGCCGGCCGGCACCAAGCAGGTGAAGGTCACCGCCAAGGGCGGCACCGGCAACGGCGACCTCTACTACAACCAGGCGGGCTGGGCCTACACGGACGCGAACACCGCGCGCTCCACCAACCCGGACAACTCGGAGACGCTGACCGTCACCGACCCGCCGGCCGGCTACGTCTTCTTCAGCCTCTACGCCCAGCAGGGCTTCAGCGGGGTGACCGTCACGAGCGAGATCTGAGCCGAGCACGGCTGACGGACAGGTGACCGCCCCGGGCGGAGCGCTGCGGCGCCCCGCCCGGGGCGGGTCCGTGCTCTTCGCCGCGGGGTGCCGCTACGCGCCGACCCGGACCAGCGCCAGGGTGATGTTGTCCGGCCCGCCGGCCTCGATCGCCGCCTTCCACAGCTCGAACGCCGCCTTGCCGTCCGACCGGTCCGTCCCCTCGGAGGACCGCTCCAGCAGTTCGGCCAGCTCCTCCTCGGGCACCGGGTCGGTGAGGCCGTCGCTGCACACCAGGTACCGGTCCCCGGCGGCCAGCGGCGCGGTCCGGACGTGCGGCTCGACGAAGGTGAGCCCGAGCGAGCCGCCCAGGGTCTGGGTGACCACCGAGGTGGTGCGCCGTCCGGGCGGCAGCGGCGGGCTGTCGTCCACGCTGACCCGGCGCAGCCCGTCCCCGGTGATCCGGTAGACCCGGCTGTCGCCGACGTTGAAGGCCAGGGCCCGCTCGGGCAGCAGCACCAGCCCGGCCACGGTGGTGCCCATCGCGGCGAGCTCCGGCTCCTCGGCGGCGGCCGCGTAGACGGCCCGGTTGCAGGCCTGGAGCTCCTCGCGGACGGCCTCCTCGTCGTCCAGCGCGCCCCCGTCGGCGGCGAGCCGGCGGGCGACCAGGGCGCTGGCCACCTCGCCGCCGGGGTGACCGCCGAGGCCGTCGGCGACCGCGACGACGCAGGGCGGGCCGAGCGGGAAGAGCAGGGTCTGCGGGTTGGTGGTCACGGTGGCGCAGAGCGTCCACGGCCCCACCGTGAGGCTGTCCTCGTTGTGCTCCCGCACCAGGCCCTCGTGGCTCAGCGCGCTCACCGCGATGTACGGACCCATCGTCCGCCGCCCTTCCGGAGCCCCTCCCGTTGTCGGCCCCCGCCTTCCATTGTCGGCGCCGACCGGCGGGAGCGGTCAGGGGAGCGGCCGGCGGGAGCAGCCCTTCGGGGGCGGGGGAATAACGACCCGCACCCGGATGCTAAGGTGGTTGAAAGTTGGACTACCTGGGATGTGGTGATCAGCATGCAGTTCGGAATCTTCTCCGTCGGCGACGTGACGACCGACCCCACCACCGGCCGCACCCCGACCGAGCACGAGCGGATCAAGGCGATGGTGGCCATCGCCCGCAAGGCCGAGGAGGTCGGCCTGGACGTCTTCGCGACCGGCGAGCACCACAACCCGCCGTTCGTCCCGTCCTCGCCGACGACCATGCTCGGCTACATCGCCGCGCAGACCGACCGCATCATCCTCTCCACCTCGACCACGCTGATCACCACCAACGACCCGGTGAAGATCGCCGAGGACTTCGCGATGCTCCAGCACCTGGCCGAGGGCCGGGTGGACGTCATGATGGGCCGCGGCAACACCGGCCCGGTCTACCCGTGGTTCGGCCAGGACATCCGCCAGGGCATCCCGCTCGCGATCGAGAACTACGCGCTGCTGCACCAGCTGTGGCGCGAGGAGGTCGTGGACTGGCAGGGCCGCTTCCGCACCCCGCTCCAGGGCTTCACCGCCACCCCGCGCCCGCTGGACGACGTCCCGCCGTTCGTCTGGCACGGCTCGATCCGCAGCCCGGAGATCGCCGAGCAGGCCGCCTACTACGGGGACGGCTTCTTCGCGAACAACATCTTCTGGCCCAAGGAGCACTTCCGGAAGCTGATCAACCTCTACCGCGAGCGCTTCGCCCACTACGGTCACGGCACGCCCGAGCAGGCGATCGTCGGCCTGGGCGGGCAGGTGTTCATGCGCAAGAACTCCCAGGACGCGGTGCGCGAGTTCCGTCCGTACTTCGACAACGCGCCGGTGTACGGCCACGGGCCCTCGCTGGAGGAGTTCACCGAGCAGACCCCGCTGACCGTGGGCAGCCCGCAGGAGGTCATCGAGAAGACCCTGACCTTCCGCGAGACCTTCGGCGACTACCAGCGCCAGCTGTTCCTGATGGACCACGCCGGCCTGCCGCTGAAGACCGTGCTGGAGCAGCTGGACCTGCTCGGCGAGGAGGTCGTGCCGGTGCTGCGCGCGGAGTTCGCCAAGGGCCGCCCGGCCGGGGTGCCGGACGGGCCGACCCACGCCGCGCTGGTCGCGGCCAAGGGCGAGCGGGCCGAGCAGGCCGAGAAGACCGAGGACGAGAAGACCGTGGAGGTGGCCAAGTGACCGCGTTCAAGCTGGTGGTGGTGAGTGCCGGACTGAGCAAGCCGTCCTCGACGCGGCTGCTGGCGGACCGGCTCACCGACTCGACCGTGCGCCAACTGGCCCTGGAGGGGCGGGAGGTGGACGTCACCGTGGTCGAACTGCGGGACCTGGCGGTGGAGATCGCCAACAACTTCGTCACCGGCTTCCCCGGCGCCGGGCTGCGCGCGGCGATCGAGGCGGTGACGGAGGCGGACGCCCTGATCGCGGTGACGCCGATCTTCACGGCCTCGTACAGCGGCCTGTTCAAGTCCTTCTTCGACGTGATCGACAACGACGCGCTCACCGGCAAGCCGGTGCTGATCGCCGCCACCGGCGGCACGGCCCGGCACTCGCTCGCCCTGGAGCACGCCGTCCGGCCGCTGTTCAGCTACCTGCGCGCGGTGGTGCTGCCGACCGCCGTCTACGCGGCCACCGACGACTGGGGCACGGCGGGGGACGGGCTCACCGACGGCCTGCCGCGCCGGATCGACCGGGCGGCCGGCGAGCTGGCGGCCCTGCTGGCCGGGCGCGGCCCGGCGGCGCCGGTGCTGCCGGAGCAGCAGGTGGTGCCGTTCGCCGAGCAGCTGGCGGCGCTGCGGGTCTGAGCCGGCCCGGGACGGGTGCGGAAGGACGTGGGGCGGGTGCGCGAGGAGGCGCACCCGCCCCATGTCGCGTCTCAGGACGCGTTCTCCCGGGTGTCGTACGCCGCCCGCGCCGCCGCGATCTCGCGCTGGTGCGCCTCGGTCCAGGTGACCAGCGACTGGATGGTGGCGTGCAGCGTCCGCCCGAGCGGGGTCAGCGCGTAGTCGACCCGGGGCGGCACCACCGGGTGCACCGTCCGCTCGACCAGGCCGTCCCGCTCCAGCTGGCGCAGCGTGACGGTGAGCATCCGCTGGCTGACCCCGTCGATCGCCCGGCGCAGCTCGGTGAAGCGCAGCGACTGCCGGTCCAGCAGGGCGATCACCAGCAGCGACCACTTGTCGGCGATCCGGTCCAGGATCTGCCGCACCTCGCAGTCCTCCCGGACGTCCCACTGGAGGACGTCGTAGCCGTCCCCGGTATCCGCGCAGTGCGTCGGTTCCTTTGAAGTGCCTTCTTCCATGCCTCCCGATGCTGCCGGAGGATGACGGGTGGTTACAAGAGGGAACCGACCGGACGGGGGAGAACCGTCCGGGGCCCTCGCCACCCCCCTTTCCCCGAGGAGCCCCAGGTGTCCGTGTCATCCGCCCTGCCCGAAAACGGCCGGGAGGCCCTCCCCGGGCCCGGCGAACCCCCGGCGCGGCCCGCGCCGGACGCGCAGCCGTCGCAGCCGTCGCAGCCGTCGCCGCCGGTGCCGCCGCCGTCGCAGGAGCCTCCGGTCCGGTTCGGCGGCCGGTCCGCCGCCGTGCTGGCCGTGCTCTGCGGCGCGATCTTCCTGGAGGGCATCGACGTCGCGATGCTGAACGTCGCGCTGCCCTCGATCCGCGCCGACCTGGGCATGTCCACCGGCGCGCTGTCCTGGGTGCTGAGCGCGTACGTGCTGGGCTACGGCGGCTTCATGCTGCTCGGCGGCCGGACGGCCGACCTGCTGGGCCGGCGCCGGATGTTCCTGTGCTGGCTGACCGTCTTCGTGCTCTTCTCCGGCCTCGGCGGGCTGGCCACCGAGGGCTGGGTGCTGATCCTGGCCCGGTTCGTCACCGGCCTGTCGGCGGCCTTCATGACCCCGGCCGGACTGTCGATCATCACCACCGCCTTCCCCGAGGGCCCGCGGCGCAACCGGGCGCTGCTGGTGTACGCGGGGACGGCCGCGGCGGGCTTCTCGCTCGGCCTGGTGGTCGGCGGCCTGCTGACGGCGGTCAGCTGGCGCTGGGTGTTCTTCGCCCCGGTGCTGCTGGCCGGGGCGCTGCTGGTGGCCGCCGTGCCGCTGATCCCGCGCGAGGCCGCGCCCCGGCGGGCCGGCGGGCGCTTCGACCTGGCCGGGGCGGCCGCCGCGACCGGGGCGATGCTGCTGCTGGTGTACGGCGTGGTCCGGATCGGCGAGCCGGGCGCCCGGGCCGGCACCACCGCGGCCGTGCTGGCCGGCGGACTCGTCCTGCTGGCGGTGTTCACGGTGGTCGAGCGGCGCTCGCCCGCGCCGCTGGTGCGGCTGGGCGTCCTCCGCTCCGGGCCGCTGCTGCGGGCCAACCTCGGCGCGCTGCTGTTCGCCGGCTCGTTCTTCGGCTTCCAGTTCACCGCCACCCTGTACCTCCAGGACCTGCGCGGCTGGTCCCCGCTGCAGACCGGCCTCGCGCTGCTCGCGATCGGCGTGGACTCGGTGCTGGCGCCGACCCTCACCCCGAAGCTGGTGGAGCGCTTCGGCAACGCCCGGGTGATCCTCGGCGGCTTCCTGCTGGCCGCGCTCTCGTACGGGCTGTTCCTGCCGGTGGGCGCCGACTGGACGTACCCGATGATGTTCCCGACCATGCTGCTGACCGGGCTCGCTTTCGCCCTCGCGTACGGGCCGCTGACCATCGCGGCCACCGAGGGGATCGCGGAGGAGGAGCAGGGGCTGGCCGGCGGGCTGCTCAACACCTCGTTCCAGTTCGGGGCGGCGCTCGGCCTCTCGGTGGTGACCACGGTGAACCTGGCCGCGCTGGGCTCGGGGGCCACCGCGCTGGAGGGCTTCCGGGCGGCCCTGGTGGTGCCGGTCGTCTCGGCGGTGCTGGGTGCCGCGGTGGCCGCCACCGGCGCCGGGCGGCGGCGCGCCTGACGCCCGCTCGGAAGGGTCGGCCGCCTCAGCCGAACGGCCCCGTCGGGTCACATGCCGACGGGGCCGTTCGGGTGTGTGTCGGCCGTGCCGGATTGTCCGCTTTGCGATGTAATCATTCCCATGATCAGATTGGTGCCGGTCCATCCCCCGTTCGGCGCCCCCGGATCGCTCCACCGCGCCGAGTGGGACGCCTCCCGGGCGTCCTGAGGAAGGTCTCGACCATGCCGACCGAACCGCAAGCCGTGCTCTCCCCGCTGACCAGTGCGGCCGTCTTCCTCGTCCTCACCGTCGAACCCGGCCGGGAGGCGGCCGTTCGCGAGCTGCTGCCCGAGCTCGCCGCCCTGCGCCGCGCGGTCGGCTTCCGGGCCCCCGACGGCGGCCTCACCTGCGTCACCGGCATCGGCTCCGAGCTCTGGGACCGCCTCTTCACCGGCCCCCGCCCGGCCTCCCTGCACCCCTTCCAGGAGGTGGCCGGCCCCCGCCACCGGGCCCCGGCCACCCCCGGCGACCTGCTGCTGCACCTGCGGGCGGAGCGGATGGACCTCTGCTTCGAGCTGGCCGCGCAGCTCACCGAGCGGCTCGCCGGGGCGGCCGCCGTCGTCGACTCCGTCCAGGGCTTCAAGTACTTCGAGGACCGGGACCTGCTCGGCTTCGTCGACGGCACCGAGAACCCGGAGGGGCGGGCCGCCGAGACCGCCGCCCTGGTCGGCGCCGAGGACCCGGCGTTCACCGGCGGCAGCTACGTCATGGTGCAGCGGTACGTGCACGACCTGGACAAGTGGAACGCGCTGAGCGTCGAGCAGCAGGAGGGGGCGGTCGGCCGCACCAAGCTCACCGACATCGAGCTGGCCGACGACGTCAAGCCCGCCGACTCGCACGTGGCGCTCACCGTGATCACCGGCCCGGACGGCGAGGAGCGCAAGATCGTCCGCTTCAACATGCCGTACGGCACGTTCGGCTCCGCCGGCCGCGGCGGCGAGGCCGGCACCTACTTCATCGGCTACGCGGCCGACCCCGGGGTGACCGAGGAGATGCTGCGCAACATGTTCGTCGGCAACCCGCCCGGCACCACGGACCGGCTGCTCGACTTCTCCACCGCCGTCACCGGCGGGCTGTTCTTCGTCCCGACCGCCGACTTCCTCGACTCCCCGCCGCCGGCGCCCGACTCCGCCCCCGCTTCCGAGGTTTCCGAATCCGCCCCCGTCGCCCCCTCCGGGGACGGCTCGCTCGGCATCGGCAGCCTCCGGCCGACCTCCTGACGGACCCCCTGAACAGGACCCCGCACATGAACAACCTCCACCGGGACCTCGCCCCGATCTCCGCCGCCGCGTGGGAGGAGATCGAGGAGGAGGCCCGCCAGACCTTCAAGCTGCACATCGCCGGCCGCCGGGTGGTCGACCTCACCGGCCCCGAGGGCGCCACCCTCGCCGCCGTGGGCACCGGCCACCTGACCGCCGTCGACCCCCCGGCGGACGGCGTCCAGGCCCGCGCCCGCGCCGCCCAGCCGGTGGTCGAGCTGCGCGTGCCCTTCACCGTCCGCCGCGACGCCGTGGACGACGTCGAACGCGGCTCCCGGGACTCCGACTGGCAGCCCGTCAAGGACGCCGCCCGCACCCTCGCCCTGGCCGAGGACCGCGCCGTCTTCGAGGGCTACCGCGCCGCCGCCATCGACGGCATCCGCGCCGCCTCCACCAACCCGCCGGTCCAACTCCCCGGCGACGTCCGCGAATACCCGGAGGCCGTCAGCCGCGCCCTCACCGCCCTCCGCCTCGCCGGCGTCGGCGGCCCATACTCACTCCTGCTCGGCGCCGCCGCCTTCACCGCCGTCAACGAGACCAGCGACCACGGCTACCCCGTCCACAACCACCTCGCCCGCCTCCTCGACGGCGAGATCATCTGGGCCCCCGCCATCGAGGGCGCCTACCTGCTCTCCGCCCGCGGCGGGGACTTCGAACTCTTCCTCGGCCAAGACGCCTCGGTGGGCTACCTCTCCCACGATGCCGAAACGATTCAGCTCTATCTCCAGGAGACGCTGACTTTCCGGGTGTACACGGGAGAGGCCGCCGTCGTCCTACGCGGCTAGCCGAAGCACCAGATCGGACTCGAAGCGAAGATCTGGATCTGCTGGGCTATGTCGATCAACATGCTCATGGCGCTCGTGCTTTCTGATCCGGTCTGGTCGGCGGGGGCCGCTTGATGCGCAGAGCTTTGCATAGCGAGACCGCAAGATCCAAATCCATGCCCGAAAGCCGAACGTCATTTCGATGAATGGTGATCATATGAAAAATGTGACTCAAGTTCGGCGAGCGCCGATCGTACGCGCGCAGCCTCGTCCGCGATGTCGACCTGCTCGGCCAGCGTGACCGCCGCCGTCAAGTGGGCAAGAGCGGCGGTCGGGTTGCCGGCTGCCACCTCGCAGCGGCCTAGCCCGCGCAGGGCGGCCGCCTGCTCGCGGCCGGTGCCGATGGAGCGCGCGAGCTCCAAGGCGAGCGTGTGCTGCTCCCGAGCTTCCTCGTGCCGACCGGCTGCGAGCAGGGTCTGACCGAGCCCGTTGCGGCCGTCGGCTTCATGGCGGCCGGTGCCGAACTCGCGGAAGGTCGTCAGGGCTGAACGGTAGAGCGTGAGGGCGGTTTCCAGCTCTTCCGGGATTTCCATCGTTTCCGCGAGGTTGGCGCGGGCCACAGATAGATCCAGCGCGGGAATCGCATCGTCGGTGGCGCCCAAAATCCTTTCGAACACTCTCCGAGCCGTCGAATTTCGTCCGGCGCTGATGTGGAGCTCTCCAATATTGTTCAATATTCTGAATTCGAGAATCCGGTCGTTGAACTTTCGGGCAATCGACAATGCTTCGTCATAGACGGTGAGCGCCGATTCTTCGTCCCCTAGTGACCGGTGCAGAATGCCGATGTTGACCAGGCAGCGGGCGACGTTTCGTTGGTCTCCCTGCTCCTCCCGAATGGCCAGCACCTGTTGCTGGATCGCCAGGGCGTTGTGCAGCCGGGTCTGCTCCCACCGCACCCGCCCGAGCAGGTTGAGGGCGTTCGCCGCCGCGTCCGGGTCGGCCTGGGCTCGGCTGAGGGTCAGGCCGCGTTCGAGGGACTCGGCCGCGGGTTCGTAGTGGGAGGCGTTGGCGAGCGTCGCACCCAGGTCGATCAGGGCCCGCGCCTCCTGCCGGTCGTTCGCCTGCGACCGCCAGTGGGCCACCGCCTCGCGGTGCATGTCCTGGGCCTCGCTCCAGTAGGCCTCGGCGTCCAGGTGGCCGGCCAGGACGTGGGCGAGCCAGGCGCCGTGTTCCGCCAGTCCGGTGCGGTGTGCGTGGGCGGTCAGGGCGATCAGTCCGGCGTGTTCTGCCTCCAGCCAAATCCGTGCCGTTTCCGGTGAGTTCATGTCTATATCGGCCAACAACTCGAACGTGTCGTCGAGTTGGTGATCGTTCGGGAGCCGGGTTCTCGATCTGTGCGGATAGAGCAGGTGGTCCGCGCGGTCGGCGGCGTGCAGGGAGAAGTTGAGCAGCCGCCGGAACGCGGCTTTCCGCTGGTCCGGTTCGACTCCCAATGCCACCGCGAACTCCCGGAGCAGATCATGCAGTTGGTACCGCTCCGGCGATATCTCGATGATCAGGTGGCAGTTCAACAAAGCCTCCAGAACCTCATCCGTCTCGTCGATGCTCCGCCCGAGCAGGGCCGCCGCTGCGTGCACGCCGAAATCGGGTCCGGGATGCAGTCCGAGCAGTCGGAACGCCGATCGCTGGCTCGCCGTGAGGTACTGGTAGGAGACCTCGAAGACCCGGGCGATGCTGGAGCTTCCGCTGCGGATCTCCGCCAGCCGGCCGTTCTTCCGGGAGAGGCGCCGGGCGAAGTGGCCGGGGGTCCAGGACGGTCGGCCCTTGAAGCGGCTGGCGGCGATCTCGATCGCGAGCGGCAGGTGGCCGCAGCGCTCGACGATCTCGATGACGCTCTCGGTGTCCGTGGAGCGCTCGGGGCCGACCACGGTGGTGAACAGCGCCACGGCGTCGTCCACCGTCAGCACGTCCAGGAAGACCGGCCGGGCGTCCGGGAGATCGGTGAGCCGCTGGCGGCTCGTCACGAGGATCAGGGCGGCCGGGGCGGGCGGCAGCAGCGGTCGGACCTGGGCGGCGTTCGAGGCGTCGTCGAGCACGACGACGGCCCGGCGGGTGGACAGCGCCTCGGCGCACAGGACGAACACCTCGTCGGCGTCCAGCGGGATGGTGCTGGCGGGCACGCCGAGGCGTCTGAGCAGCAGGGCGCCCGCGGCCTCCGGGGTCAGCGGCGGCTGGTTGCCGACGTGGGCGCGCAGGTTGAGGTAGGCGTAGCCGTCCGGGAAGTGCTCGCGCATCAGGTCGGCGGCGTGCAGGGCGAGGGTGGTCTTACCGACCCCGGGCATGCCGAGGATCGCCGAGACGGTGACCACCCCGCCCCGGGCGGGCAGGGCGCCGGGGCCGGGCAGGACGCGGCGCAGGTCCTCCTCCCGGCCGATCAGCCGGTGCCGGCCGGGGACGGGGAGGTCCGCCGCCGGCGCGGCTGCGGGGCGGGAGGCCGGCGCGGCGGTGGCCCGTACCGGCGCGCCGGGGAGCGGTTCGCCGTGCAGGATGAGCTGGTGGAGGCGGGTGAGCCGTTCGCCGGGTTCGGTGGCGAAGTGGGCGCGGAGCAGCCGGGCGACGGCGGGGTAGACCGCCAGCGCGTCGGTCTGCCGGCCGACGGCGTAGAGCGCGGTCATCAGGTGGCCGGCGAGGCGCTCGTCGCCGGGGCGTTCGTCGCGCAGGGCGGTGAGTTCGGGGATCAGTTCGGCGAAGCGGCCGATGCGCAGGTCGATCTCGATCCGGCGCAGCGTGGTGGTGAAGTGCCGGTCGGCCATGGTGGTGCGGGTGGTCTGGGCCCAACTGCCCGGCAGCCCGGCCAGGGGTTCGCCGCGCCACAGGCTCGCGGCGCGGCTGAGCACGGTTCTGGCCTGGTGGTCCTGTCCGTTCTCGGCGAGTAGTCCGGCTTGTTCGGAGAGGTCCAGATACAGGTACCAGTCAATCAGCAGAGGGTCCGTTCGCAGAGTGTACGTATGCGATTTGGTGATGATCGTGGGCGCGTCCCGGAGATCGGCCGCCCCCGAGGCCAGGGCCGCCCGGCGCAGCAGTGCGCGCAGGTGGGAAACGTGGCTGTACAGGCTGGTCAGCGCACTGGGAGGAGGGTCCTCGCCCCACAGTGGGTACGCGAGCGAGGTATGGGAGAGCGGCCTTCCGGCGTCCATGGCCAGGGCGGCCAGCAACTGCCGCCGCTTGTCGGACGGAATCGCCAACGGCTCTCCGTTCACCGACAGTTCAACTGAGCCGAGGAGATGGAACCTCAAGATGACGCCCCCCGCCGGTTGGCCACCAGCTTGCCGTGTCGCGGGTGAGCATCGCATGCACGGAGGTAATCGGCCATAGCGCCACAGGGTTCGGTGTCGGTGCTTTTGGGAATTGTCGCGACATGATGGAGTGTCATGTGTTAGCGCCACAGCGATAATTCGTCCGAGGCCGGGGGAGCCAGTGACAGGATCGACCGTGGTCGGCGGGCGCCGGTGAACGACGTCAACCTGCCGTACGGAGTGGTGCGGAACTCGCTGGCTGGCGCCGCGACGGTCTCCGGCCCGGTGGTGCAGGCCGGCGCGATCCACGGCGGGCTGCACCTGCACGGGCCGTCCGCACTGCCCACGCCGAGACAACTCCCGCCCTGCCCGCGGCGGTTGATCGGCCGCGAGGCCGACCTGGCGGCACTGGACGGCTCACTCGCCCCCGATGCCGAGGCGGCGGACGTCACCGTCGTGGTGACCGGCCCGGCCGGCGTCGGCAAGACGGCACTGGCCGCCCAGTGGCTGCGCGGCCAGGCCGACCGCTTCCCGGACGGGCAGCTGTACGCGGACCTGCGCGGCTACGCGCCCGGCGGCCCCGCCGACCCGGCCGAGGCCCTCGGCGGCTTCCTACGGGCCTTCGGGATCTCCCCGGTGCCCGGGAGCCTGGCGGAGGGCGCCGCGCTCTGGCGCTCGCTGGCGGCGGAGCGGCGGATCGCGGTGCTGCTGGACAACGCCTCGACGGCCGCCCAGGTGCGGCCGCTGCTGCCCGGCTCGGACCACACGGTGGTCGTGGTGACCAGCCGCCGCCGGCTCACCGGGCTGGGCATCGACGGCGCGGTGTTCCGGCCGCTGGCCCCGCTCGCCCGGGAGGCGTCCACCGAGATCCTCGCCGCGCGGGTCGGCCGGAGCCGGGTGGTCGACGAGGGCGCCGCCGCCGCCGAGGTGGTGGACGCCTGTGCCGGGCTGCCGCTGGCGATCTGCCTGGCGGCGGCCCGCATCGCGGCGCGCCCGGCCCAGTCGCTCGCGGCGACCGCCGAGGTGCTCGGACGCGGCGCCGACCGGCTGGCGGCGCTGAGTGTGGAGGGCGAGACGGTGCAGGACCTGCTGGACGCCTCGTACGGCGTGCTGGACCCGGAGGCCGCCCGGCTCTACGGGCTGCTGGGCCTGCTGCCCTTCGCCGAGTTCACCCTGGAGAACGCCGCCGTGCTGGCGGACGTGGACCTGGCCGGGGCCGACCGGCTGCTGGACGGCCTGATCGACGTGCACCTGCTGGAGGAGACCGGCCCGGAGCGCTTCCGGTTCCACGACCTGGTGCGGCTGCACGCCCGGGCGCACGGCGCACGGGTCAGGGGCACCCCGTCCACCGGGGCCGCGCTCGACCGGGTCGTCGACTGGTACCTCGCCTCGGCCACCGCGGCCGAGGCGGTCGTCTCGCCGAGCCACCGCAGCCTCGCCCGCGACTACCGCACCCGACCGGTCCACCCGGCCCGGGAGTTCGACGGCGACGTACCGGCCGTGGAGTGGCTCGACGCGGAACGCGACCGGCTCGCCGACGTCCTGCGTTGGTGCGGGGACCTGGACCGCCCCGCGGCCGCGTGGCAACTCGCCGACGCCATGTGGCCGTTGTTCCTCCGGCTGCGCCCGGCGCGGCTGTGGGTGGAGGCGCACCGGATCGGCCTGCGGGCGGCCCGGGCGGCCGGGGACCGGTCCGGCGAACTGCGGATGCTCACCTCCGGCGGGGCCGGCCTGCGGAACGCGGGAGAGGGGGAGGAGTCGGCGCGGTGGTACACCGAGGCCCTCGACCTCGCCCGGGACCTGGACCACCGGCTGGGCCAGGCGCAAGCGCTGAACGGGCTCGGCCAGGCCCACCGGCTGGCCGGTCGGCTGGACGCCGCCGCCGAGTGCCTGCACGAGGTGATCCGGCTCCGCGAGGCCGAGCACTACGTCCGTGGTGCGGCGCTGGCCCGGCTGGCGTACGGCGAGGTGCTGCTGCTGGCGGACCGGCCGGCCGAGGCGGTGGAGCCCATCGAGCGGGCCGGCCGCGAGCTGTCCTCGGTCGGGGACGGCTACGAAGAGGCCCGCGCGACGGCCTTCCTGGGCCTGGCGTACGGCATGCTGGGCCGGGACGAGGCGGCCGACGGCTGCTTCGAACGGGCCCTCGCGGGTTTCCGGGCCCGGCGGTCGGCGCACTGGGAGGCGCGGACGCTGGAGTTCGCGGGCCAGGTCGAGGAGGTGCGCGGCCGTCCGGACGCGGCGTGCGCCTGGTTCGAGCGGTCCCTGGCCCGGTACCGGCAGATCGGTGCCGCGGCCGAGGCGGCCAGACTGGCCGGCCGCCTCGCCGCGTACGCGGAGGATTCCGCCGTCACCCCCCGCCCCGGCGAGCCGCTTCCCTGAGCAGGGGCCGCCCCGGCCCGGGGGAGCGGTACCCGGTGAGGTGGACCCGGGTGAGTTCGGTCAGCCGTCGCCCGGCGGCGAGCCAGGCGTGCGCCAGCGAGCCGAGCGCCGACGGCGGGACCGGCTCTGCGGGCCACGCGGGGAACCGCAGGGCGAGCCGGGCCCCCGTCCGGTCGAGCAGCAGCACCGCGCCCGTCCGGTCCTCGGCCGTGGCCAGCGCACACCCGGGGTGTGCCGACAGCACCCCGGCGAGCCGGGCGTGGAGGTCCGCCGGGGGCAGGGGCCCGAGGTGCAGCACATCGGCGTGCCGCCGGCTGCGGAAGCCCGCCGGCTCGGTGAGGTCGACCGCCAGGTGCTCGTCCACGAAACCGGGCCCGGGCCGGTCGGACGGGGCCGGGCGCGGCCGGTCCGCGACCAGCAGCCCGTGGCGCACGCCGGCCGGGGAGACCACCAGCGCCTCGAACACCACCGCCGGGGATCCGGCCACCGGCGCGAGCCGCACGGTGTGCGGCCCGCTGGTCATCCCGCCCGCCGGGCGTCCGGCAGGAGCGGGGCGTCCAGCGGAGCGGGCAGCGGCAGCGGCGCCGGCTCCGGGCCGTGCGCGGGCTGGCCGAGCCCGAGCACCCGGTACAGCAGTCGGCGGGCGTTGCGGTCGAAGCGGCCGGGTTCGGAGCTGATCCGGTCGGCGATGGCCGCGTAGTCCTCCGGGCGGTACTGCTCGGCGGCGTAGGCGAGTTGGTCGGTGAGCGGGTGTCCGGGCGCGAGCGCGGGCGCCGTCCGGGCGAGCTGGGCGGACGGCGAGCGCGGGTTGACGGCGTGGTGCGGGTACTCGGCGAGCAGCACGGGGACGCCGGTCATCGCGCCGTACAGGGTGACCGAGCCGTGGTCGCCGATGATGTAGTCCGCGGCGACCAGCAGCGGCCGCCAGTCCGCCTCCGGCGGGACGACCGAGAGGGCCCCGCGCGCGGTGGCCATCGCCCAGGAGCGCACCTGCCAGGAGCTGTGCGCCGCCGCGATGTTCGGATGGGCCAGCAGCGCGGTGCGGTAGCCCGGCCGCGGCAGTTCGGCGGCCAGCCGGGGCAGCACGGTGTCGAGCCGGGTGAACAGCGAGCCGGCGCCCCAGGTGGAGGAGACCAGGACGAGCTTCTCCTCCGGCCGCAGCCCCAGCGCCGCCCGGTACCGTTCCCGGTGCGGCAGTGCGGCGGCGATCCGGTCGTAGCAGGGATCTCCGACCACCTCGGCGATCGGCAGGGCCTCCGGGCAGTTGCGCCCGAGTTCGCCCAGCTCCTCCTGGTGGGCCAGCGCGAACGACACCGGGACGAGTCTGCCCTCCCAGCACAGGTAGTCCGGGCCGAACTTGCGGGCCGGCCGGCCGCGGTCCGGCCCGCCGCTCCGGGGCAGCTTGATGTTGCCCGCCCCGTGCGGGAGCCGGACGACCGGCCCGTGCAACTGCTCCATCCCCTGCGAGCCGGCCGCCAGGACGAGGTCGAACGTGTGCCGGACGGCCTGCTCCCAGGGCAGTACGGTCGCGCCGAGGGCGAGCAGGCCCTCCGCCGCGCCCCGGTTGAACATGTGCGGCGCCACCGTGAACTGCACGTGGATCCGCAGGTCCGGGGCGAGCAGCGAGTAGAAGTCGTGCAGCCGCTGGGCGTACACCATGGTCTGGGCGACGACCAGGACCCGCTTGCGGTCCCGCAGCGTCTCCAGCGGCCAGGCCGCGCCGTCGGGCGTTCCGTCGGTTCCGGGGCCGCTGTGCGTCCCGCGGGTGGTCGTGATGTCCTGTTCCCCGTGCACCAAGGTCATCCTTCTCCCCCTCCTTGATCCCAGGTCGGAGCCGTCGGCCGGCCCCGGGGTCGATGGTCCCCGGGCCGTCTGGCGGATTCCATGACGCGACCTGGCCGGTGCTTGCGGAAACCTTGTGTCCGCTTCCCGCGCCGCCGTCCGGCCCCGGGAGCCCGGAAGGGTACTGAGTTCCTTTACGAGGGGTACTGAGTGCCGTATTCTCTCCGTGGAGCCTCTGACGCCAGTCGAAGAGAGCCGACACGGTATGCCGGTCCAGGTGGCGCTTGCGGTGCGCGGGTCGCGCCGGGCCGGACTTGGCACTCAGTACCCTCGGCATGCCTGAGGCCATGGATCCAGTGCATCCGTGCACCCGTGACAGGAGAACCGCTCATGAGCTTGAGGATCGTCGTCTGTGTGAAGTACGTGCCGGACGCGACGGGTGACCGTCGTTTCGCGGACGACCACACCACCGACCGGGAGGGTGTGGACGGCCTCCTGTCGGAGCTGGACGAGTACGGCGTGGAGCAGGCGCTGCGGATCGCCGAGGCGAACGAGGGTTCCGAGGTCACGGTGCTGACGGTGGGGCCGGACGACGCGAAGGACGCGCTGCGCAAGGCGCTGTCGATGGGTGCGGACAAGGCCGTGCACGTGAACGACGACGACATCCACGGCTCGGACGTGATCGGGACGTCGGCGGTGCTGGCGAAGGCGCTGGAGAAGACCGGGTTCGACCTGGTGATCGGCGGCATGGCGTCGACGGACGGCACGATGGGTGTGCTGCCGGCGCTGCTGGCGGAGCGTCTGGGCGTGCCGCAGGTGACGCTGCTGTCGGAGGTGTCGGTCGAGGGCGGTGTGGTGAAGGGCCGTCGGGACGGTGACGCGGCGACCGAGCTGGTCGAGGCGGCGCTGCCGGCCGTGGTCTCGGTGACGGACCAGTCGGGTGAGGCCCGGTACCCGTCGTTCAAGGGGATCATGGCGGCGAAGAAGAAGCCGGTGCAGTCGCTGGACCTGGACGACCTGGGCATCGAGGCGGACGA
>NZ_JBEXJK010000099.1:0-22699 GCF_040609095.1 Kitasatospora sp. NPDC004799 | reverse complement strand
AGGGTGGAGATCCGCACGTACCCGAGGCGGTGCGACTCCAGGGTGCCGTCGAACGGCCGCCCGGTGAACGCCCCGAGGATGAACCCGGACGAGCTCGTCGCGATCGACGTGCACACCCACGCCGAGGTCTCCGCCAAGGGCGGGGCCTCGCTCTCGGCCGAGCTGGACGCCGCCGCCGGCGCGTACTTCAAGGCCGGGCACCGCCACCCGACCCTGCCGGAGATCGCGGCCCACTACCGCGAGCGCAGGATGGCCTGCGTCGTCTTCACGGTGGACGCCGAGTCCGCCACCGGGACCCCACCGGTCCCGAACGAGGAGATCGCCGAGGCGGCGCTGGAGCACCCCGACGTGATCATCCCCTTCGCCGGGGTGGACCCGTACAAGGGGAAGGCGGCGGTGCGCCAGATCCGCCGCCTGGTCGAGGAGTTCGGGGTCAGGGGCTTCAAGTTCCACCCGAACATCCAGGCCTTTCACCCGAACGACCGGCTCGCCTACCCGCTGTACGAGGCGATCGAGGAGGCCGGCGCGATCGCCGTCTTCCACACCGGCCAGACCGGGATCGGCGCGGGCGCGCCCGGGGGCGGCGGCATCCGGCTGAAGTACTCCAACCCGATGGACGTGGACGACGTCGCCGCCGACTTCCCCGGGATGCGGATCGTCCTCGCCCACCCGTCCTTCCCCTGGCAGGACGAGGCGCTGGCGGTGGCCACCCACAAGCCGCAGGTGTACATCGACCTGTCCGGCTGGTCGCCCAAGTACTTCCCGCCGCAGCTCGTCCGGTACGCCAACAGCCTGCTCCAGGACAAGGTGCTGTTCGGCTCGGACTACCCGCTGATCTCCCCGGACCGCTGGCTCGCCGACTTCGCCGGGCTGCCGATCAAGGACGAGGTCCGCCCGAAGATCCTCAAGGAGAACGCGGCCCGGCTGCTCGGCCTGGCGCCCGCCGACGACGGGAAGTGAGGGGAGCCGATGCGCACCGCCGTACGGAACCAGGGCATCGGCTCCTGGCCCGCCCGTCGCGCCCGCCGCACCCCCCGGCGCACCGCGCTGGTCCACGAGGGCGCGGCCGTCGACTACGCCCTGCTGCACGAGCGATGTACCCGGCTGGCGCACGCGCTGCGGCAGGCGGGCGTCCGGCGCGGCGACCGGGTGGCCTTCCTCGGCCCGAACCACCCCGCCTACCTGGAGACCCTGTTCGCCGCCGGCCTGCTGGGCGCCGTCTTCGTCCCGCTCAACACCCGCCTCGCCGTGCCCGAACTCCGCTACCAGCTGGCCGACTCGGGCAGCTCGCTGCTGCTGGCGGCCCGTCAGCCGCGCGACACCGTGGGGCTGCTGGCCGACGGCGTGGAGGTCTGGCAGGCGGAAGGGGCGGCGTACGAGGAGCTGCTGGCCTCCGCGTCGGGCGAGCCGATCGACGAGGAGGTCGGCCCGGACGACCCCTGCCTGATCATGTACACCTCGGGCACCACCGGCCGGGCCAAGGGCGCCGTCCTCACCCACGGCAACATCCTCTGGAACAGCCTCAACGTGCTGGTCGACACCGACCTCACGAGCGAGGAGGTGGCCCTGGTCAGCGCACCGCTGTTCCACACCGGCGCGCTGAACATGAGCTGCCTGCCGGTGCTGCTCAAGGGCGGCACCGTGGTCCTGGAGTCCGCCTTCGACGCCGGCCGGACCCTGGAGCTGATCCAGCACCACCGGGTCACCTGCATGTTCGGCGTGCCGACCATGTACGACGCGGTGGCCGCCGCCCCGGCCTGGGAGCGGGCCGACCTGTCCAGCCTGCGGAACCTGCTCTGCGGCGGCGCCCCGGTGCCCGCCCGCACGGCGCGCGCCTACCTCGACCGGGGCCTCGACTTCGTCCAGGGCTACGGCATGACGGAGGCCTCGCCGGGCGCGCTGATCCTGCACCGCGCCGACGCCCGGGCGCACGCCGGCACCGCCGGGGTGCCGCACTTCTTCACCGAGGTCAGGGTGGTCGACCCGCTCGGCGGGGAGGCCGCGCCGGGGGAGGCGGGCGAGGTGCTGGTCGCCGGGCCCAACGTCACCCCCGGCTACTGGAACCTGCCCGAGGCGACGGCGGAGTCCTTCCGCGACGGCGGCTGGTTCCGCTCCGGCGACATCGCGACGGCCGACGCGGAGGGCTACGTCCGGCTGGTCGACCGGGTCAAGGACATGATCATCTCGGGCGGGGAGAACGTCTACCCGGCCGAGATCGAGGACGTCCTGCTGGAGCACCCGGCCGTCGCCGAGTGCGCCGTCATCGGGGTGGCCCACCCGGTCTGGGGCGAGGTGGGGCGGGCCGTGGTGGTCCTGCGCGAGGGCGCCGCCGCCGAACCCGCCGAGCTGCTCGCCCACCTGGACGGGCGGCTGGCCCGCTACAAGATCCCGAAGTCCGTCGTCCTCGCGCCCGAACTGCCGCGCAACGCGACCGGGAAGCTGCTCAAGGGCCCGATCCGGGCGCAGTTCTCCGACTGAGCCCTCCCGTCTCCCTTCCGCACCTCCGACTTCCGCACCTCCGACTTTCGAACCTCCGACTTCCGCACCTCCGACTTTCGAACCTTCGTACCTTCGACAAGGAGCACCACCATGTCCACCACCGTCCACGGCATCGAGGAGATCAGGGCCCAGGCCGGCGCCGACCTCGGGCACACGGCCTGGCGGGAGATCGCCCAGCCCCGGGTCGACCTGTTCGCCGACGCCACCGACGACCACCAGTGGATCCACACCGACGTCGAACGGGCCAAGGGCGGCCCGTTCGGCGGCACCATCGCGCACGGCTACCTCACCCTCTCGCTGCTCATCCCGCTCTGGAGCGAGCTGCTGGTGGTCGAGGGCGTCTCGATGGCCGTCAACTACGGCCTCAACAAGGTCCGCTTCCCCGCCCCGGTGCCGGTCGGCGCGAAGATCCGCGCCCACGGCGCGATCGTCTCGATCGAGGACGTCAAGGGCGGCGGCGTGGAGGTCGTGGTCGACCTCACCGTGGAGATCGACGGCTCCGCCAAGCCCGCCTGCGTGGCCCAGGCGGTGTACCGCTTCTACGCCTGAGTGCCGCAGCCCGAGCACCACAACCCCGAAGGGGGCAGCCGCTGTCGCAGCGACAGCCCCCTTCGGGGCGTCGGCGTGGCAGCGTGCGGAGCCTCCCGGGCGCCCGCACCGCCACGGCCGGGTGCCGCCTCAACTCACCGCCGCACCGCCCCGGTTGACCGAAGCTTTCCCGCTCCGGCCGAGCTGGAGGCGCGGACCTCCAGGCGGGTCGGGACGACGGCGCCGGTCGGCTCCCGGCTGCCGCTCTCCAGGGCGGCCATCAGCAGCTCGATGCCCTTCTCCGCGACGAGCGCGGGCTGGAGGCTGAGCGTGCTCACGGGCGGATGGGTGTGGGCGGCGGAGGCGTCCTCGCTCGCGCAGACCAGCAGCAGGTCGTCGGGCACGCCGAGCCCCGCCCGCCGGACCGCGTCCAGGACGAGCGGCGGGCTGGCCTCGGCGAGGACGAACAGGGCGTCCGGCCGGGGCCCGGGGCCGGTCAGCAGCCGTTCCACGGCGCCGACCACCGGGCCGTCGCCGGGCCCGTCGGTGGTCACCAGCCGGGGCGCCGCGCCGTGTTCGCCGCACCACCGCCGGTAGGTGTCCGTGACGGCGGAGTGGAAGCGGGTCACCGTGCCCGGCAGCACGACGGCGGTGCGCCGCGCGCCCTGGCCGCGCAGGTGGTCGAGCACCTCGCGGACCGCGCCGTCGGCGTCCACGTCCACCCAGTGGGTGCCGGGCCGGCCCTCGACGGAGCGGTCGGTGAACAGCGGGACGCGGGCCGCGATGAAGTCCTCGACGAGCGGGTCGTCGTCGAGCGGGTCGGCGACGATGGCGGCGTCGAGCGGCAGGTCGGCCCACTCGTCCGGTCCGCAGCGCGCGGGCAGCAGGACGAGGGCGTAGCCGCGCTGGAGGGCGGCGGTGGCGGTGGCGCTGGTGAGCTGGGCGAAGTACGGGGAGGCCATGTACGACCCGGGGTCGCGGGCGAACTCGCCGACGGCGTAGCCGATCAGCCGGGCGTGGCCGGCCCGCAGCAGCCGGGCGGTCGCGTTGGGCCGGTAGCCGAGGCGGCGGGCGGCCTCCCGGGCGCGCTCCCGGACGGTGTCGGACATCCGGCCGGTGCCGTTGAGCGCGGCGGAGACGGTGGTCTTGGACAGGCCGGCCTCGCGTGCCACGTCGACCAGGCGGATCCGGGGGGTGGCGGCCGGGTCGCCGCGGCGAGGGGTGTCGGTCATGGGCCGATGCTGCCAGTCCGGAGGGCGGTTCGTCAGTAGTCGCGACCTCTGAAAAATCGTTCCCGCAAAGCCTTGTGAAGGAACGTTCCCGCATCAATACTCCACTGCAACTCCCAGCCCCACGACCCGGAAAGGGGTGGGCCTCCGTGCGCCTTCTCCCGCGCCACTCCAGATCCACCACCCGCATCGCCGCCGGCGCCCTGCTGCTCGCGATGACCGCCACCGCCTGTTCCGGCGCCTCGCCCGAGCACGGCGGGGCCGCCGGCCCGGCCGGCGACCAGGTCACCGCGCTCACCCCGGCCGCCAAGGGGACGGTTCCGTCGTTCACCTGGTCGCTCTACGCGGAGCCGCAGTCGCTCGACTACGCGCTCGCCTTCGACTACCCGCCGAACACCGTGCTCGCCAACGTCTGCGAGCAACTCTTCCGCGTCACCCCGGACTTGAGGATCGAGCCGGGCCTGGCCGTGAAGTCCGCCAACCCCGACCCGCTGACCTGGGTGTACACCCTGCGCGAGGGCGTGCGGTTCCACGACGGGACGCCGATGACCGCCGACGACGTGGTCGCCTCGCTCAACCGGCAGATGGACCCGGAGACCGGCTCCTCCTGGGCGAGTGCCTTCAAGAACGTCGCCTCGATCAGCAGGTCCGGCCCGCTGGAGGTCACCGTCAGGCTGAACAGGCCCGACGTCCTGCTCGACGAACTGCTCGCCGCCTCGCCCGGCACCGTCGAGAGCGCCGCCTCCCTCGCCAAGGCCGGGAAGGACTACGGCAGCCCGAAGGGCGGCGTGAACTGCACCGGCCCGTACGCGATCGACGACTGGTCCCAGGGCGAGAGCATCACGCTGAAGAAGAACGCCGCCTACTGGGACGCCTCGCTCGCCCCGAAGGCCGACAGCGTGAAGTTCGTGTTCGTCGCCGACGCGGCCGCCCGCGCCAGCGGTTGGCTCTCCGGTGCCGTGGACGGCGGCTACATGGTCCCGTCCAGCTCGCTGGTGCAGATCCAGGGCTCCTCCCAGGGCAAGGTCTACTTCGGCCCCAACACCGCCGCCGCCGACCTCGCGGTGCTCGATCTCCACGGCACCCTGGGCGATCTGAAGGTCCGTCAGGCGCTGTCGATGGCGATCGACCGGGACGGGATCGTCAAGTCCGCCGCCGGCGGCATCGGCACCCCCACCAAGGCCCCGGCCGCCCAAGGGGCTTGGGCGCTCGCCCCGGAGCGCACCGCCGGCTACTTCGCCGCCCTGCCCGCGCCCGTCCACGACGTCGACGGGGCCCGCAAGCTCGTCCAGGAGGCCGGGGCGACCGGCAGGAAGGTGGTGATGGCGACCAGTTCGCTGGCCCCGGAGATCAGCGTGGTCGGCAACGCCGTCCAGTCGGCCGGCAAGCAGATCGGCCTGGACGTCGAGCTCAAGCCGGTCTCGCCGGACGCCTACTCGACGCTGTTCACCGACCCCGCCGCCCGGGCCGGCATCGACCTGGTGCTGACCAACGGCTACGACAACACCCCGGACCCGCTGGAGTTCTACCAGTCCCTGCACACCGGCGACTTCGGCAACTACGCCAACTGGTCCAACCCCGAGTTCGACGCCCTGTACGACCGGGCCGTGGCCGCCTCGGACGTGGCCACCCGGTCCGACCTCACCGCCGAGCTCCAGCGGATCGCCGTCCGCGAGCTCCCCTCGATCCCGCTCTACGAGGCGCCGTTCTCCGTCTTCCTGGGCAGCCGGATCACCGGCGCCCCGGCCGGCATCGCCCAGCTCTACTACCCCTGGGCCGCGACGATCGGCTCCGCGCGCTGATGACCAGGTACCTCCTCGGCCGGCTCCTCGGGCTGGCGGCGGTCCTGCTGGTGACCTCCTTCCTGGTCTTCAGCGCCGTGCACCTCGCCCCCGGGGACCCGGTGTCCTTCCTGCTCAAGGGCCATCCCGCGACCCCGGAGGCCCGGGCCGCGATCGCCGCCCAGTACCACCTGGACGACCCGTTCCTCGTCCAGTACCTGAAGTGGCTCGGCGGCGCCCTGCACGGGGACTTCGGCCGCTCGATCCAGTTCCGCCAGGACGTCACCGCGCTGCTCGGGTCGCGGCTGCCGGGCACCGCGCTGCTGATCGGCTACGCGGCCGTCCTGGTCTGCGTCGGCGGCGTGCTGACCGGCGCCCTGGCCGCGCTGCGCCGGGGCCCGCTCGACCGGCTGGTGCTGATCGGCACCGGCGTGGCCACCGCCACCCCGCCCTTCGTCACCGCGATCGGCCTGGTCTCGCTGTTCGCCGTCCAGCTCGGCTGGTTCCCCGGCCCGGGCTCCACCGGCACCGGACTCGCCGGCCGGCTCCACCAGCTGACGCTGCCCGCCTTCGCCCTCGCCCTGACCCTGGCCGGGCTGCTCGCCCGGGTGACCCGCTCGGCGATGCTGGACGAACTCGCCCGCGAGCACGTCGAGGTGGCCCGCTCCCGCGGCGTCCCCGAACGCGCGGTGATCCGCCGGCACGTGCTGCGCGGTGCCCTCGGGCCGATCGTCACCGTCGGCGGGACGACGCTGGCCGGCCTGCTGGTCAGCACCTCGATCGTGGAGACGGCCTTCAACGTCACCGGCGTCGGCCAGCTGCTGGTGCAGTCGGTGACGGCCAAGGACCTCCCCGTCGTCCAGGCCGTCACCCTGCTGATCGTCCTCGGCTTCGTCCTGGTCAACCTCCTCGTCGACCTGCTCGCGCCGCTGATCGACCCCCGGGTCGCGCTCGCCCCGGGAGACACCGCATGACCGCCGCGGCACTCACCGAACCCACCCGGCGCCCGCTGCTGCGCCGGCTGCGGGCACCGGGCGGCGGCCCCCTGTTCACCGCCGCCGTCCTGCTGCTCGGCGCGCTCGTGCTGGCCGCCGCGCTGGCGCCGCTGATCGCCCCGCACGACCCGGAGGCGCTGGACCTGCGGGCCCCGCTGGCCGGCAGCAGCGCCGACCACCTGCTCGGCACCGACCAGTCGGGGCGCGACGTGCTCTCCCGGCTGCTGTACGGCGCCCGCACCGGCCTGCTCGGCCCGCTGCTGGTCGTCGGCCTCTCCACGGTGCTCGGCATCCTGCTCGGCACGGTCGCCGGGTGGCGCGGCGGCTGGGTCGACACCCTGCTGTCCCGGCTGCTGGACCTGGTCTTCTCCGTCCCCGGCCTGCTGCTGGCGATCATGTTCGTGGCCGTCGGCGGACCGGGCCTGACCACCCCCGTGATCGCCATGTCCCTGGCCTACACCCCGTACGTTGGACGCCTGGTGCGCGGCCTGGCCCGGCAGGAGAAGGCCCGGCCGTACCTGGAGTCCTACCGCGTCCAGGGCTGGTCCGGCTGGACGATCTGCCTCCGGCACCTGCTGCCCAACATCGCCCCGACCGTGCTGGCGCAGTCGGCGATCAACTTCGGCTACGCGCTGATGGACCTCGCCGGGCTGTCCTTCCTCGGCTTCGGCGCCCAGCCGCCGGCCGCCGACTGGGGCGCGATGATCAACGAGGGGGAGTCCGCGCTGCAACGCGGAGCCATGCTGCCGGCGCTCGCGCCCTCGGTGTGCATCGTGCTGGCCGTGGTGGCCTTCGGCATCGTCGGCGAGGGCATCGCCGACCGGCTCGCGAGACGGGAGCGCTGAGATGACCTCCGCACTGTCGAAAACCCCGCCGGCGCCGACCCCGCCGCCGGGCACCGCCCTGCTGGAGATCGACCGGCTGAGCGTCCGGCTGCCCGCCGGCCGCGCCGCCCGGCCGATCCTGGACGAGGTGTCGCTGCACGTCGCACCGGGCGAGACGGTCGGGCTGGTCGGCGAGTCCGGCTCCGGCAAGTCCGTCGCCTGCCGCACCGTCCTCGGCCTGCTGCCCGAGGGCTCCCGCGCCGAGGGCCAGGTCCGGGTGCGCGGCCGCGACGTGCTCACGCTGGACCGCGCCGCCCTGCGCGAGCACCGGTCCCGCCGGGCCGCCATGGTCTTCCAGGACCCGCGCGCCTCGATCAACCCGCTGCACCGGATCGGCGAGTTCCTCACCGAGGGGCTGCGCGCCGCCGGCACTCCCGCCGACCAGGCCGCCGCCACGGCCGTGCGGCTCCTCGACGCCGTCGGCATCCGGGACCCGCACGGCGCGCTGCGCCGCCGGCCGCACGAGTTCTCCGGCGGCATGCTCCAGCGCGTGGTCATCGCCGCCGCCCTGGCCGGCGAGCCCGAGCTGCTGGTCGCCGACGAGCCCACCACTGCCCTCGACGTCACCACCCAGGCCGAGGTGATCGCCGTCCTCACCCGGCTGCAGGCCGAGCGCGGCACCGGACTGCTCTTCGTCACCCACGACCTGGAGCTCGCGGCCGCCGTCAGCGACCGCATCTACGTCATGTACGCGGGGCGGATCGTCGAGACCGGCACCACCGACGAGCTGTTCGCGCACCCGCGCCACCCGTACACCGCCGGCCTGCTCGCCTGCACCCCGCGGATCGATCCGGACGCCCCGCCGCCCCGGCCGATCCCCGGCCGCCCGCTCTCGCTCGCCGAGGCCGCGCCCGGCTGCGGCTTCGCCGCGCGCTGCGCGTTCGCCGAGGACCGCTGCTCGGTCGAGCGGCCCGACCTGCGCCCGTACGGCGACACCCTCGCCGCCTGTCTGCGCGCCGACGAAGGGATCCTGTCGTGAGCGGGTCGAGCGGGTCGAGCGGGTCGACCGGGCTGGTGGTCCAGGGCCTCTGCAAGGCCTTCGGCGCCCGGACGGTGGTGGACGGGGTCTCCTTCCGCCTCCCGCCGGGCGGCTCGCTGGGGGTGGTGGGGGAGTCCGGCTGCGGCAAGACCACCACCGCCCGGATGCTCGTCGGGCTGGAGCGGCCCGACGCGGGCACCGTCCACCTGGACGGCGCGGACCGCTCGGTGCGCCCGTCCGGCCGCGCCGGGCGGCTGGCCCACGCCCGCGGCGTCCAGCTGGTCTTCCAGGACCCGTACCTCTCGCTGGACCCGAGGATCACCGTGGGCGGCTGCCTGGACGAGGTGCTGCGGCTGCACTTCGGGTGGGACCGGGAGCGGCGCCGCCGGCGGGTGGCGGAGCTGCTCGACCAGGTCGGCCTCGGCGAGCGCGAGGCCGCGGCCCTGCCCCGCCGCCTCTCCGGCGGGCAGCGCCAACGCGTGGCCATCGCACGGGCGTTGGCCGCCGAACCGCGGGTGCTGATCCTGGACGAGGCGGTGGCCGCGCTCGACGTGTCCATCCAGGCGCAGATCCTCGACCTGCTCGCCGGGATCCGCCGCGCGTCCGGAATCGCGTTCCTGTTCGTCAGCCACGACCTCGCGGTGGTGCGCCACCTCACCGACGAGGTGGTCGTGCTGCGGGACGGCCGGGTGGTCGAGGCCGGGCCGACCCCGCGGGTGCTCACCGCACCGCGGCACCCGTACACCCGGCTGCTGCTGGACTCGGTGCCCCGCCGGGGCTGGGATCCGGGGCGGATCGCCGAAGGGAGGGCGTCGGCCTGACGCCTGCGGCCGACTCCGAGCCGCCGGGCCCCTGCTGTGGGGGGAGGGGCCCGGCTACCCGGCCGCCGGGGGCAGGGCGCCGCCGGCGGTGCCGAGGCTTCGGTACAGCCGGTCCAGGTAGCGGCGCAGCTGCTCGGTCATGTCCACCGACTCCGGGTCGAGCACCCACTGCAGCTGCAGCCCGTCCATGACCGCCAGCAGCTGCCGGGCCTCGGACTCGCAGTCGGTGTCGGGCCGCAGCTCGCCGCTGTCCACCCCCCGCCGCAGCGACTGGGCGGCGTAGGCGACCAGGGTGCGGTAGCGGCGGGCGAAGAAGGCGTGCGCCGGATGGTCCGGGTCCCCGGACTCGCCGACCAGGGCGTTGAACATCCGGGTGCGGCCCGGCCGGCGGCTGTTGTGGGCGCTCAGGCCGAGCAGCCGGTGGAACCACTCGGCGACGGTCGCGCACTCCTCGGCGAAGAACCGCTCGGTGTCGTGCTCGTCGCTCGCCTCCAGCACCGAGACCAGCAGGGCCTCCTTGGTGCGGAAGTGGTGCAGCAGCCCGCCCTGGGTGATGCCGACGTCCTTGGCGATCCGGGCGAGCGAGGTGGCGTGGAAGCCCCACTGGGCGAAGTGCTCGACGGCGGTGTCCAGGATGCGCGAGCGCCGCTCGTCGCCCACCGCGTAGGTGCCGCGTGCCGAACCCCTGCCCGTGCCCCGGGCCGTAGACCCGTCCTTGACGTCCATGCCTGTCACCTTAGTCACCGGAGCGGGCCGATCGGCCACCGCGACGGGCCGTCCGTGATCTTGTGGCCTGGGTCACATGTTGAAAACCTACTACCTACTCGGTTTTCGTGGTTCGCTGTCTGCGCACCCCGAGACGGCGCTCCGAGCCGCCCGGCCGGCCCCACCCGGCCCCCGGCCGGAGCCGAGCCGCGCCGTCCTCCGGGCTCCCCCTCCCCACGTACCCGCCCCGCGGGACCAGCGGCCCAGGAGTAACCGGCATGACCACCACCGACAGCGCTGTCGGCGCCCCGAGGCCCCAGGAGGCCCCGCCCCCGACTCCCGGCGGCCGCCGCCGCATCGGCCGCCTGCTACCGATGCTCACCCTCGGCAACGCCGCGCTGTACCTCGTCTACCTGGGCATCGGACAGGTGCTGCTGCCCGCCCAGATCGAACTCGTCGACCCGGACGGCAAGGTCGCCGCCCTCGGCTGGGTCTCCGGCGTCGCGGCCGTCTTCGCGACGCTGTTCAACCCGCTCGCCGGCCTGCTCTCCGACCGCTCCCGGCGCCGCAACCCGTGGATCCTCGGCGGCGGCCTCGCCTCCTTCGCGGCCCTCGCGCTGCTCGGGCAGGTCCGCACCGTCCTGCTGGTCACCATCGTCTGGTGCCTGGTCCAGGCCGCGATGAACGTCTACCAGGCCGCGCTCACCGCCGTGGTGCCCGACCAGGTGCCCGCCGAGCGGCGCGGGCTGGCCTCGGCCATGGTCGGCATCGGCACCCCGATCGGCTCAGTCGTCGGCGTCACCCTCGCCACCCGCTACGTGCCGGACTCGCTCGGCACCGGCTACCTCGTGCTCGGCGCGGCCGTCGCCGTTGCGGCCGTGCTGTTCGTCGCGGTGGTCCGCGAGGAGCGGCTGCCGGCCGTCGAACCCGCGCCGCTGCGGCGGCAGTTGGCCGCCTTCGCCGACACCCTGCGGGTCGCCGACTTCCGCTGGGCCTTCATCGGCCGGTTCCTGATGATGCTCGGCTTCTTCGCCGTCTCGCTGTTCCAGTACTACATCCTCCAGGACCACATCGACCTGCCCGGCGACCTGGACGCGGCCGGCGCCCAGGCCGTGCTGGCCCCGATCGACGCCGTCTGCACGTTGGCCGCCACCCTCCTCGGCGGCTGGCTCGCCGACCGGCTCGGGCGGTGCAAGCCGCTGATCGCGGTCTCCTGCGTGCTGGCCGCCGCGACCATGACCGTCCCGGTGCTGATGCCGGACTGGACCGGGATGCTGGTCTACACCGCCCTGGCCGGCGTCGCCTTCGGCTGCTTCATGGTCGTGGACACCGCGATGGTCACCCTGGTGCTGCCGAGCGCCGACGACGCCGCCCGCGACCTCGGCGTGCTGAACATCGCCAACGCCGGACCGCAGATCATCGCCCCCTTCGTCGCCTCGCTGGTGGTCGGCCTGGCCGGCTACGACGCCCTCTACCTGGTCGGCGCGCTGATCATCCTCGCCGGGGCGCTCGCCGTGGCCCCGATCAGGACCGTCCGCTGAGCCGTCTTCCCGTACCGCGACACCCCCGCACCACCCAGGAGTTCCGCCCCGTGCACACCACCGCCACCGCCGTCCACCCGTACCAGGACCCGGCCCGCCCGGTCGACGAGCGGGTCGCCGACCTGCTGGCCCGGATGACCCTGGAGGAGAAGGCCGGCCTGCTCTTCCACACCATGATCCCGATGAACCCGGACGGCCGCCCGGTCGAGGCGGCGGACGGGCCCGACGCCGACTTCCCCGCCGACACCACCGGACTGATCCGCGGCCAGGGCCTGAACCACTTCAACCTGGTCGGCACCGCCGGCCCCCGGCAGCTCGCCGAGTGGCACAACGCGGTGCAGGAGATCGCCGCCGGCACCCGGCTCGGCATCCCGGTCACCGTCTCCACCGACCCCCGGCACTCCTTCACCCTCAACATCGGCGCCTCCATCCAGGCCGGCGCCTTCTCCGCCTGGCCCGAGGCGATCGGCCTCGCGGCCGTCCGCGACCCCGAACTCGTGCACCGCTTCGCCGACACCGCCCGCCAGGAGTACCTGGCCGTCGGGCTGCGGGTCGCCCTGCACCCGCAGATCGACCTCGCCACCGAGCCCCGCTGGTCCCGCCAGATGGGCACCTTCGGCGCCGACGCCGCGCTCACCTCGGAACTCGTCCAGGCCTACATCCGGGGCTTCCAGGGCGAGCGCCTCGGCCCCGACAGCGTCGCCACCATGGTCAAGCACTTCCCCGGCGGCGGCCCGCAGAAGGACGGCGAGGACCCGCACTTCCCGCACGGCAAGGAGCAGGTCTACCCCGGCGGCCTGCGCGAGCTGCACCTCGCGCCGTTCCGCGCCGCGATCGCGGCCGGCGCCGCGCAGATGATGCCGTACTACGGCCAGCCGATCGGCACCGACTGGGAGGAGGTCGGGTTCGGGTTCAACCGGGGCGTGGTCACCGGCCTGCTCCGGGAGGAGCTGGGCTTCGGCGGCGTCGTCTGCACCGACTGGGGGCTGCTCACCGACGACGAGATCTTCGGCGAGCCGCACCAGGCCCGGGCCTGGGGCGTGGAGCACCTCACCGTCGCCGAGCGCGCGGCCAAGGCGCTGGACGCCGGCGTCGACCAGTTCGGCGGCGAGGAGTGCCCCGAGGTGGTGGTCGGACTCGTCCGCTCGGGGCGGATCGCGGAGCAGCGGATCGACGACTCCGTCCGGCGCCTGCTGCGCGAGAAGTTCGTGCTCGGGCTCTTCGACGACCGCCGCTACGTCGACCCGGACGCCGCCGAGGAGACCGTCGGCAGGGCCGAGTTCCGGGCCGCCGGGGCCGCCGCCCAGCGCCGCTCGCTCACCGTCCTGGTCAACCGCGAGCGCACCCTGCCCGTCACCCGGACCGCTCCCTGGCTCTACACCGAGGGCCTCGACCGCGCGGTCGTCTCCCGCTACGGCCGGTTGGCCGCCTACCCGGGGGAGGCCGACCTCGCGGTGCTGCGGCTGTTCACCCCGTACGAGTACCGCCCGAACCGCTTCGAGTCGATGTTCCACTCCGGCCGCCTCGACTTCCCGGAGTCCGAACTCGCCGCGATCCTCCGGGTGCTGGACGAGGTGCCGACCGTCGTCCTGATCAACCTGGAGCGGCCCGCCGTCATCCCGGAGATCGCCGAGCGGGCCGCCGCCGTGGTCGCGGACTTCGGCGCGAGCGACGAGGCGATGCTCGACGTCGTCTTCGGCCGCGCCCGCGCCGAGGGCCGGCTGCCCTTCGAACTGCCGCGCTCGATGGCGGCCGTCGAGGCCTCCCGCCCGGACGTCCCGCACGACACCGCCGACCCGCTCTTCCCGTACGGCGCAGGCCTCTCCCTCTGACCTCCCCCCCGCCACCCGCCAGGAAGGGACCCCCATGAGACCCCGGACCCGAAGACTCACCGCCCTCGCCGCCGCGACCGCCGTGCTGACCGCCGGCGCCTCGGCCTCCGCCACCGCCGCTCCCGTCTCCGGCCCCGCGTCCGCCGCCACCGCCCGCCCGCTGGCCGGCCTGCGGGTGCTGCTCACCAACGACGACTCCATGCGGGCCGCCAAGGCCTCCAACGCCGACGGCCTAGGCCTCTACGAGCTGCGCCGCGCCCTCTGCGCGGCCGGGGCGGACGTCGTGGTGACGGCGCCCTGGCAGGTGCAGTCCGGCCGGGGCACCGCCGTCAGCAACGGCGGCACCCTCACCCTGAGCCACCGCGCCGACCTCCCGGCCGGCTACCGGGACGACTGCGCGGGAGCGCCGTCCGGTGCCCCGGTCTACGGGGTCTGCCTCTCGGCCGGGCCCTGCGGCCCGGACAGCCCGAGCGCCACGCCCGCCGACACCGTCAAGCTCGCGCTGCGGGCCGCTCTCGCCGCCCGGGTCGGCTGGACGGACGGCCCCGACCTGGTGGTCACCGGCATCAACTCCGGTGCCAACGTGAGCGCCCAGGTCAACGACTCCGGCACGGTCGGCGCCGCCCTGGCCGCCGTCGAGGAGGGCGTGCCGGCCGTCGCCTTCTCCTCGGCCGGCGACGACAGCGGCGCGTTCTTCCCGCTCGCCGACTACCGGGCCGCCGCCGACTTCGCCGCCCGCCTGCTGGCCGGGCTGCGCACCCGGGGCCTGTTCAGCCCGCACCTCGCGCTCAAGGTCGACTACCCGGACGTCACCGGCGGCCGCCCCGCCGGGCCCGCCCGCTGGACCACCGTCGGCCACGGCCGCGAGGTCTGGCACGCCTACGAGCCCGTCGGCGCCGACGGCTTCGCCATCACGCTCGAGGTGTGCGAGCACCGCCCCGGCGAGGCCTGCACCGAGACCGTCCGTGACGCGGACGCGCTCGCCCTGCTGCGCGACGGCAGGGTCTCCGTCACCCCCGTCACGCCCGATCGCACCTACGGTGTCCGGACGGCCGACCCCCAGGAGCTGAACCGGCTCCGCCACTACATCGAGCAGGAGGCGCCGCGCCCGTGACGCCCGCAGGAGAGCACGACATGACCAGCACGGCACCGCAGGACCACCCGGTCGTCCCGACCCGCCACGGCCCGGTGCGCGGCGAGCGCCGGGCCGACGGCAGCAGCCGCTTCCTGGGGATCCCGTACGCCCGACCGCCAATCGGCGAGCTGCGGTTCGCCGCGCCGGTGCCGCCCCGGCCGTGGACCGAGGTGCTGGACGCGACGCGGTACGGGCCGACCGCGCAGCGCCGTCCGTTCGGCGAGGTCACCACCATCCCCGAACCGACGGTCCCGGGCGCGGGCATCCTCAACCTCAACGTCTTCACCCCGGACCTCGCCCCGGCGGCCGGACGGCCGGTGCTGGTCTGGATCCACGGCGGCGGCTTCGTCGCCGGCAGCGCGGCGAGCCCCTGGTACGACGGCGCGGCCTTCAACCGGGACGGCGTGGTCGTGGTGTCGATCGGCTACCGGCTCGGCATCGAGGGCTTCCTGCACCTGTCCGACGCCCCCGACAACCGGGGCGTGCGGGACTGGGTCGCCGCGCTGGAATGGGTGCGGGACAACATCGCCTCCTTCGGCGGCGATCCGGCCCTGGTCACCGTCGCCGGGCAGTCGGCCGGCGGCGGCGCCGTCCAGACGCTGCTCGCGACCCCCGCCGCCCGGGGGCTGTTCCGCGCGGCGATCTCGGCCTCCGGCGCGGTGATGACCCCGCAGGACCGGGCCACCGCCGAGGCGGTCAGCCGGGCCTTCGCCGCCCGCACCGGCGTCCCCGCCACGGCGGCCGCCCTCCGGGACGCCACCGACACCGAGCTGCTGGCCCTCCAGGACGCGCTCGACTCCGGCGGGCCGGACCCGGACGGACTGCCCGCCCTGCGCCTCGCGCCGTTCGCCGACGGCGAGTTGGTCCCCGTGCCGGTACCGGAGGCGCTTCCCGACGCGGACGTCCCGCTGCTGCTCGGCTTCACCGCGCACGAGTTCGCCGCCCCGGCCGATGAGGTCGCCGCGGCCCCGCTGCCGGAGGGCGAACTGCTCGGCCTGCTCGGCGCGTTGGGCCTGGAAGACGGCAGCCGGGCCGCCCGCTTCCTGGCCGAGAACCCGGGCGCGGCGGGCGGCGACGCGATCACCGACTGGCTGTTCCGCGCCCCCGCCGTGGCCCTCGCCGAGGCCCGGGCCGAACGCGAACGGCCCACCTGGCTCTACCAGTTCGACTGGTCCGGCAGCGCCCCCGGCCGCACCGGCCAGGCCTACCACTGCCTCGACCTGCCGTTCGCCTTCGACCTGCTGCCCGCCGAGGGCGTCGAGGCCGCCCTCGGTGCCGAGCCGCCGCAGGCCCTGGCCGACGCCGTCCACGGCGCCTGGGTCGCCTTCGTCCGCGACCTCGCCCCGGGCGCCGGGTGGCCCCCGTACCGGGACGGCCGCGCCACCATGCGCTGGCACGCCGAACCGCGGGTGGAGCACGACCCGCTGCGCGCCGTCCGGGAGATCTGGCTCCCCTGAGGAAGCCGACAGAACGCGCGTACGGCCCGGAGCCGCTCCCGGGCCGTACGCGTACCGGAGGACGCCGGGCGGGCTACCGCGCCACCCGGCGGCGGCGCCGGTAGTAGGCGAAGGTGAGGGCGAGCACCAGCGGGCCCCAGAGCACGAACAGGCCGCTGACCACCGCCGCGAGCGCCCGCCACCAGCCGTTGACGTACGGGGCGTCCTCGAAGCCGGCGAGGTGGAAGGTGGTGAGCACCCAGTCCGCCGTCAGCGCGGTGAGCGCGAGGCCGGCGACGGTGGCGGGGACGAGCACCACGGACGGGCGGATCGGCCGGCCGCCCAGGCCGGGCACCCAGGGCGGCACCACCTCGCCCGAGCGCCGCACCAGGCAGGAGCAGAGCAGCGCGAACGCCTCGGAGAGGAGGCTGAGCGTGCCGACGTAGCCGACGCCGGCCCAGAGCGGGAGCTCCATGCGGGGCAGGTCCATCCCCATCAGGAACCCGAAGCCGATCGGCAGGCGCCAGAGGCAGACCGGCAGGCCGAGCCAGGGGATCGCGCGCGCGGTCCGCTCGGCCCAGCGCGGGACGGGACGTTCGGTTCGGTGGATCGTTGTGCTCGTCACGGCTCCAGCGTGCCGAGCCGGCGGCGGAGCGGGATCCCGCGTGCGGACGATCCGCCTCCCCTGCCCGGGGGAGGGCGCCGTCGTCCCCCGGGCAGGGGAGGCCCTACGCCCGGACGATGACCACCGGGCAGTCGGCGTGCTGCGCGCAGTGGATGCTCACCGAGCCGAGCAGCGCGCGGGTGAAGCCGCCGTGGCCGTGGGTGCCGACCACCAGCACCTCGGCGCCCCTGGAGGCGTCCAGCAGGACGTCCGACGGGTCGCCCATGACCATGGTCTGGCGGACCTCCGCCCGGCAGTCGTCGCCGAGCACGGTGTGCAGCTCGTCGGCGAAGCGCCGCTCGGCCAGCTCCCGGTCGAAGGTCGGGTCGACCACCGGCGCCGACCAGCCGAAGTGGCTCGGCGGCTCCCAGGCACCCACCGCCTCCACCACCCCGCCGATCCGCTCGGCGTGCCGGGCCGCCCAGCGCAGCGCGGCGTACGACGACGGCGAGCCGTCGACGCCGACCACGACGCGGGGCGCGGAGTCGTTCGCGTTCATCTGCACCGTCCTGTGGATCGTCGCCCCCCTGACCACGGTGCTGGCCCCCGGGCGGCGCCGCCACCACGGCCCGGCACCCGGGTGACGGCGGCCGGCCCGGGGCCCCGGGAGGTGTCAGCCGTTGACGCCCAGCTGGGCCATCAGGGTCGCGTTGTCCTCGATGTGCCAGTCCTCGACGATCCGGTCGGTGCCGACGTGCTGGATGTCGATGGCGTTGAACTCGACACGCTGGCCCTGGCCCCGCACGCCGCCGAAGGTGCCGGTGAAGTGGCCGCGGAACACCAGCCGGGCGGTGATGTCGTCCCCGGCGATCAGGACGTCGGACAGCTCGCAGGTCAGGTCCGGCACCGCGGCCCGGAAGTTCCGCGAGGCGAAGACCGGCCCGGCGGGGCCCTGGGGGCGGCCGGCCGGCAGGGTGTTGTCCCGGAACCGCGGGCTGATCGCGGCGTCCAGGTACCGCTGCTGCCCGGTGTTCCAGAAGGTGTACAGCTGCTGCGCCAGGTGGACCTCCTGGGCCGCGCGCCGGGCGCCGATCGAGCGGTCCACGGTGAGCGCCTTCGGCTGGACGAGCCCGGGCGTGCGGTCGACCAGGCGCTGCGGCCAGTCGCGGGCGGAGTCGTGGCCGCCGTCGTGGACGGGGGCGGCCGCGGCGGTGCCGCCGGCCAGGGCGGCCACCGCCGCGAGGACGGCGGCGGTACGGATCAGGGTGCGCGAGCGCATGGGGACGGCTCCTCGGATCGGGGTGGTCGCGCCCGCGGGTCGGGGCGCGAGGGGGTCACCGGCCGGTCGGCGGTGCCGACCGGCCGGTGGCGTGGACGGGCCGGTCGCTACGGAGGTCAGGCCAGCCGGCCGCCGCCGTCGACGTGCAGCACCGTGCCGGTCACGTACGGGTTGTCGATGACGTAGAAGACGGCCTTCACCAGGTCCTCCGGGGCGCCGACTCGCCGGGCCGGGTTGCGCTCGGCCACCCCGCGCAGGAACGCCTCCTTGTCGGCGCCCAGGCCGTCCCAGGAACCGGTGTCGACGATGCCGGGGGAGACGGCGTTGACCCGGATCGGCGCGATCTCCACCGCCAGCGCCTGCACCAGGAAGGCCAGCGCGCCGTTGGTGGTGGCCATCACGGTGCGCGCGGGCGCCGGGCGCCACGCGGCCACCCCGGAGAAGAAGGTGAACGAGCCGCGCTCGGAGACCTGCCCGGCCAGGTGCTTGGCCAGCAGCAGCGGGCCGATCACCTTCGCGGCGAACGCCCGCTGCACGTCGGCCGCCTCGAGCTCGCGCAGCGGGCCGTTGGCGGGCATCGCGGCGGTCGAGACTAGGTGGTCGAAGCGGCCGGCCTTCGCGGCGAAGTCGGCGATCGACCGCTCGTCGGCGAGGTCGAGGGCGATCACCTCGGACGGGCCGGACAGCTCCCCGGCCGTCCACTCCAGCTTGCGCGGGTCCGGGCCGGCCAGCACGAGCGAGGCGCCGGCCGCCGAGGCGGCCTTGGCCAGGGCCTGCCCGGTGCGGGAACCGGCGCCGACCACGACGAGCCGCTCGCCCTGGAGCGAGGTGGTGCCGGGCCTGGGGACGGAGAAGGACATGGTGGAACTCCTGGGGATCGTCGGGGTGTTCGGCCGCCCGCTGCTTCCTGCGGCGGCCACACCCCGACCCTCTCCCGGCCTCCCGTGATGAGTCCAAGGCTTGTTTTCTACCCCAGCGATAAAATCCGTTCATGGCAACACCGACGCTCAGGCAGCTCGAATACCTGGCCACCGTGGTCGACACCGGATCGTTCACCCGGGCGGCCGAACAGCTGCACGTCACCCAGCCCGCGCTCTCCCACCAGATCAGGGCCCTGGAGGGCGCCCTCGGCGGCCCGCTGCTGGAGCGCCTGCCGCGCGCCGTGCGGCTCACCCCGATGGGCCGGGCGGTCCTGCCGCACGCCCGCGCCGCGCTGGCCGAGGTCGACCGGCTGCAGGCGGCGGCCCGCCGGACGGCCGGCCTGGAGGAGGGCGAACTGGAGGTCGCCGTCGTCTACTCGGTCAGCCTCGGGATCCTCCCGCCGGTGCTGCGGGACTGGCACCGCCGGCACCCCGGCGTGCGCATCAGGCTGCGCGAGTACGCCCACACCGACCGGCTCCAGGAGGCCATGGCCGCGGGCCGCGCCGACCTCGCCATCGGCCCGGCGCCGACCGGCTGGGAGGGGCCGATCCGGGAGCTGGGCGTCGAGGAGTTCACCGTCGTGCTGCCCGCCGAGGACCCGCTGGCCGACCGCCCCGCCGGCACCGTCGCGCTGGCCGAACTCGCCGACCGGGACTGACGCCGGGCGTCAGGAGCGCGGGACCAGGTCCAGGTAGGTGTCGTGCCAGAGGTCCTCGTCGCCGTCCGGCAGGATCAGGACGCGGTCCGGGCGGAGGGCCTCGATGGCGCCCGGGTCATGGGTGACCATCACGATCGCGCCCGGGTAGGTGCCGACCGCCGCGAGGACCTCCGTGCGGGAGGCCGGGTCGAGGTTGTTGGTCGGCTCGTCGAGCAGGAGGACGTTGGCGCCGGAGTGCGCCAGGGCCGCCAGGGCGAGCCGGGTCTTCTCGCCGCCGGACAGCACCCCGGCCGGCTTGTCGACGTCGTCGCCCCGGAACAGGAACGCGCCGAGCACGTGCCGCAGTTCGCCGTCGGTCAGGACGGGCGCGGCCTCGGCGAGGTTGTCGCGGACGCTGTGCGCCGGATCGAGGGTGTCGTGCTCCTGGGCGAAGTAGCCGAGCCGCAGACCGGCGCCGGGGACGACGCGACCGGAGTCCGGCGTCTCCCGGCCGGCCAGGACGCGCAGCAGGGTCGTCTTGCCGGCCCCGTTCGGGCCGAGCACGACGAGCCGGCTGCTGCGGTCCACGGCCAGGTCCAGTCCGGTCAGCACCGGCCGCCCGCCGTAGGACTTGGCGAGGCTGATCGCGCCGAGCGGAATCCGGCCGCACGGGGCGGGCTCGGGCAGGCGGATCCGGGCGGTGCGCTCGGCCTGCCGGACGGGTTCGAGCCCGGCGAGCATCCGGTCGGCCCGGCGGGCCATGCTGCGGGCGGTGGTCGCGGTGGCGACGTTGGCCCGCATCCGGTCGGCCTGCGCGTGCAGGGAGGCGGCCTTGCGCTCGGCGTTGGCCCGCTCCCGGGCGCGGCGGCGCTCGTCGGCGGCGCGCTGGGTCAGGTAGGCCTGCCAGCCGGTGTTGTGGACGTCGATCGCGGCGCGCTGCGGGTCCAGGTGGAAGACCCGGTTGACGGTGTCCGCCAGCAGCCCGAGGTCGTGACTGATCAGCACCAGCCCGCCCCGATGGGCGGCGAGGAAGCCGCGCAGCCAGGCCACGGATTCGGCGTCCAGGTGGTTGGTCGGCTCGTCCAGCAGCAGGGTGCCGTGGTCGGCGAACAGGATGCGGGCCAGCTCGACCCGGCGGCGCTGACCGCCGGAGAGCGTGCCGACGGGGGAGTCCATCACCCAGGTGGGCAGTCCGAGCCCGGCCGTGACCCGGGCCGCCTCGGCCTCGGCGGCGTAGCCGCCCCGGGACTGGAACCCGGCCTCGGCCCGGACGTACGCGTCCATCGCCCGGCGCTCCTCGCCCGGCGACCCGGCCCGGGCCATCGCCGCCTCGGCGGCGCGCAGGGCGCGGACGGCGGCGTCCAGGCCGCGGGCGGACAGGATGCGGTCGGTGACGGTGGCCGTCGGGTCGGCGGCGCGCGAGTCCTGCGGGAGGTAGCCGACGGTCCCGGTCCGGGTGACGGTGCCGGCGGCGGGCGCCAGCTGCCCGGCCAGGGTGGCGAGCAGGGTGGTCTTGCCGGCGCCGTTGCGGCCGACCAGGCCGATCCGGTCGCCGGGGGCGACGTGCAGGGTGACGTCGGACAGCAGCAGACGGGCGCCGACGCGCACGTCGACACCACGAGTGGTGATCATGGGGTAACGCTCCGAGTTTTCCAGCGGGCGGACGGGTGGCGTGGAAGCGGGCCGTCGGCTAGGAGATTCGGGGCGTAGACATAGGGGGCACGGTAGCGGGTGGGGCGCTACAGACGCATTCGAATTAATGGGCCCGCTCGACTTCATGGGCCCGCCCGACGGGGCGGGCGGCACCGGTGCGACGGGCGTCGCGGTTTTCGGCCACGCCGTACGGTGGGTGGCGCACGGGGCCGTCTTGTCGTGGCCGCGCCGCAATCGCTTGCATGTCCGCATGGCCCGACGCGATCTCGTACTCCTGACCGATCACAGCTCGACCGAAGGCAGCCGGAAGGTGCTCGCCGCCGCCGCGCGGACGCTGGTGGGCCGGGAGCCGGTACAGCTGGACGCCCGGCACTTCATGGCCGGCGGCAGCGGCCGGATCGAGGCGGACGACGCGGGCGGGTTCCGGCTGGAGGCCGGCGGCCGGACGGTGACCTCCGACACGGTGATCGTCTACGAGATCCCGCCGCACCGGCGCCGCGCGTTCGAGGACTGCCAGCGGCGGCTGCGCGGATTCGGTGCCCGCTCGCTCGGCACCGACGCCGAGGCGTGGCGGGCGGCCACCGAGAAGGACCTCACCGTCGCCCGCTTCGTCCGGGACGGCGTGCCGCACATGCCCAGCATCGCGCTCTCCGCTCCGAGCCCGGAGGCCGCCGCCGAGGCCTTCGCGGAACTCGGCGGCGACGTCTGGGCCCGGCCCTGCGTCGGGATGGGCGGCGACGACGTCTTCCACGTCACCACCCGCGCCCAGCTCGACGCCGCCGCGCGGCACTACGCGCGGACCGGGACGGACTGGCTGATCGCCCGCGACGCCCGGAACTTCCTCCCCGACGGGCGGCGCCACCAGTACCGGGTGGTGGTGCTGCACGGGCGCGTGGTCCGGGTGGTCGAGCACGTCCAGGCGGACCCGGACGCGCCCTGCAACGAGAGCCGGGGCGCCGTCTCCACCCTGCTCGACTACACCGAACTCCCGGACGGGCTCGCGGAGTCGGCCGTCGCGGCGGCCGCCTCCCTGGGGCTCGACCTCGCCGGGGTGGACCTCGCGGCCGAGAGCGGCGGGGTGGTCTTCGAGGTCAACGTCCACCCCGCCTTCGGCCGGCGCGGCCTGGAACAGGTGGCGCTGCCGTACGTGGCCGCGCACCTCGGCGAGTAGCGCCCCGGCAGCTGTCTCGGTGCCCCCGATCGGCGCGGGCAGCCCGCCGGGCAGCCGGTCCACGGTGCC